>NZ_JBOZWO010000080.1:0-8378 GCF_050864975.1 Paenibacillus sp. GXUN7292
ACGAGATTCGATCAGAATTTTGAATTGATTTAGCGAGCTCAAAGAGGTGTCGAAACTTCGTCTAACACCGTATTCACACATCACAGCCTGGTGGCTGCTCGGTCCGCGCGATGCAATATCATTGAAGTCAACTCAGTGGACAACGCCCCAACGAACCTAACCGCGTCGCGGTCGCCTTGTTGGGGATTAAGGTTCTCGGGTTCGTGAATACGAAGGACGTTAGGCGAAATTACTAAATGCGTAACATACAAAAAAGAAGGCAAGGTGGTACTTTGCTAGATTATTTAAAGACATATGCTCAGAAAGCATATCGAGAAATTAGTTCAATTGTTGAGAATCCCGGATTCCTATTTTCAAATGATCCTGCATTAACCAAACGTGAAGCAAGTTGTAATTACTATTATATACATGGATTCAATAGACTTATTTAAACACAATAGAATAACTAATGATAGGTTATTAGAGGCTTTTAAAGTTCTAGAAGATAACGTTGAGTTGTATTTAAAGAGGCATTACAGAAACAAGAAATTTATATATTACTTAAGTGGAGATGCATTAGTTCCAGCGTTTACATTGTCTGTTTTATCATATCATGAAGGTCTACCAATAAAAGACTCTGTAAATATTAGTGAATTAATCGATTGGTATAAGAGTAACGCATGTTTTGAAGGGTTAAGAATTATCGAAACTAATCAAATTGAATTGTCTGAAGAAATATCTGATGCGGATGAGTCGTATCCTAACACATTTAGAACATATATGAAATTGATTGAAACATAATTAGACTATTCGAAGAAGTCGGTAACTTCACCTAACACCATATTCACGCATTGGGCTGCCGCCCTCGGTCGCCGGGAGGGATTTCGGGGAAGCTATTCGGGCGACAACCTTGCACTGGCTAAGTCCGTCGGACCCGAAGAGGCAACAGCCAACGGCAATAAGAGATAACTCGAAGAAGTCGGTACAATCGCTTAACACCATATTCACGCATCGATCCTTTCGGATCTCGGTCCGCAGAGGCGGTTTCAAGAAGTATAAGCTGCGGCCACATTCATTCCCCTAAGATAAGAGCTATCTAAGGGGAATGGACGTCGTGAATATCTGAACGTTATGCGTAATTCCCTAAGAACAATAAGGAGATAAAAATGAATCAATTACCAGAAATCGTAAAGCAATATTTAGAACCAATAGGAATTAAAGAAGGCACAGAGATTTACCAATTAATTGAAATCGGATTTGAGTACGCTCCTTACATAGGAAAGGTGATTCAATCAATAAAGATGCATAGATTTGGGTTGAGATTGAAAGAAAACTCTCGACAAATTGAAGAGATTCAAAGATTACTTCTTGATACAAAATTGGATCGTCGATTTATACAAGAGAGGGTATTTCCTATCGTACTTGACGATCTAATTGAGGATCATGAAGATCAAAAAATTCATTATATCTTAAGTGGGTTGACTGCTATTTTGAATGAATACGCAACAGAAGAAAGTGAAATATTACTCTTCTATGATACTTTAAGAGCATTAAGAATCTATGACTTACAATACTTAGGTAAATTCGATATGACTGAAGGAACGCTCGTTGCGGAGTACACTAGAGACTTCGTAAACGTTCCCGCAATCGATGTTGGTGTCATAAATAAACTTGAGAGATTAGGCATAATTAGAACACAGGCGGCCTTTTTATTCGGGGACGATAAGAAAGATGTTCATGAAGACAGATTAATATTAACTACTTATGGAAAGAGATTTCTTGAGTTTCTCAAGTAGAGGGAACTACGCATAACACCATATTCACGCATCGATTCTATCGAATCTCGGTCCGCAGAAGTGATTTCAAGAAGTATATTCTGCGGACACATCCATTTCCCTAAGATAAGAGATATCTAAGGGAAATGGACGTCTAAGGCTGGGTCATGTCGTGAGTACAACAACGTTATCGGAAATCAGCGAATCAAACAAATAAACTATATTTTTAGGGTGTGTTCTTACTGAAATATTTGGATTATTTAAGAACTGGTAATATTCAATATAAAATCGAAGAGATGTTAGAAAAGTATAAATCCCAGCCAGTGGGATCTGGATATATAGATCTTATTACCCAATTTGATCTAATTGAAGATTTGATAAATGAACTAACAAGTATCGGAATCGCGATTAATGGAGTTACTTGGTGGTGCCATTGTTCAGAAGATAATAAGAAGTGTTTAAATTGTCCTCATGGACTCGGCGGACCATCCAGTATCTTTTTTAGCGGTTGGTTTAGCGAAATGGGACCTGACTATGAAAGCTTTGACACAATTCAAGAAATTTATGATCAGTATGAATCGGGAAAGGTCACAGAAGAAGAAATTAATATATTAAATGGCAGTGTATTGAAATACATTAAAGAATTCAAGAAGAATGATTTATTTGAAGAATGTTTTTATCCAGCATTATGGTTACATGTCCCGAAAGAATGGAAGAGATTGAAGTACTTAATTTAAGATCATTTGATAGTATTTTCAATGAAGTCGCTGACATCCTATAATGTAAATGTCAACATAAACATGTACACTTTCGCTTGTTTAAGGATGTACAAAATCACTTGTCCTCTTGGACAAAATGATCCTTCAGTCGGTAAGATTCGTCTACAATAGTAACGACAGTTGCATGATGTAGAATACGATCTAATATTGCATTGGCAAGTTTCGGTTCACGAAACACTTCATCCCATGACCTGAAGTTAACATTAGTCGTAAAGATGGTGCTTCGCTTCTCATAGCGCATATCAATAAGTTGGAAGAATAGCTTGGCATCCTCGGGTTCAATCGGAAGATAACCAATCTCATCAATAATGAGTAGTTTGTACTTCGTGTAGTGCTTCAATCTTGCATCAAGGCGGTTTCTAGCATGGCACGTTTTAAGTTCTGAATTAGATCATGACACTTAATGAAGTAGGTGCTTGTACGTTTCTTCGCAGCAGCAATACCGATCGACGTAGCCAAGTGAGTTTTTCCAACCCCATTAGGACCTAGAAACACAATGTTTTCATTCCCCTCAATGAAGCGTAGACTAGCAAAGTCCAGTATCTGCTCTCGGTTCACTGAAGGCTGAAAGCTAAAGTCAAAATCCAAGAGTTCCTTCTGATGAGGAAAGGCACCGACTTTCACCATCGCATGAATCATGTTCTGCTCGCGCACATCAATCTCATAGCTTGTGAGCTTCACTAGCGTATCTATGAAAGACAGTTGGTTATGAATACTAAAATCGACGACTTCATTTAAATGGGTCACCATTTGCTTAAGGCTTAGATACTCTAGGTTACGTGTAGCTTGTTGGTAGGAGGTCAAATTCATTCAAATGCACCTCCAATCGCACGTAGATTCTTCTTGGCCAAGTCACTAATGTCTAGATAGCTTGGCATAGATAATCTTAAGTTTTCCCTGTAGTGCTCTTCTGTGTAATTTAATTTTGCTTCACCAATAGGATGGCGTACCAGAAGTTTCGTGTTATAATAAGCATACAAATGGTTGTCATAGACTTGTATTCCCACCGTTTTTCCTTGATACCCAGCGGGAACTGAGTATTGTCTGGATTGGTAGGAGATCATGTTCGAGCATTGATCTTTACAAGCTTATGATGTATGCGATAGGAACTTCTTACACGCTCCGCTGGTAACGGGTGTAAGGAGTTCTTTTCCTTTTCCAGGGCTAGAACGGGGACTTTCCCCGTTCCTTGATGGAACGACTGGTTTACACGATCGCTTAGCTTCTGAATGTATACCTGAAGCTCTGGCAGGCTTAATTTGCCTTGGTAAGCATGGATCTCATCTAAGATTTTCATTTGTGCTTCCACTTTTCCTTTGGTACGAGGCCGTCCTGCGATACAGGGCCTGACTTTAAATCCAAAGTCGGCTGCAAAACCAGCAAACTTGGCATTCACTTTACCGGCAGTATGTTCAGTTCTTGCTTCGTCCATAACAGTCTTCATGTTGTCGGTTAGAATCTCATGAGGAACACCACCAATGGCTTCAAACGCCTCGGTTAAGAAGGAATGCAATACGCTTTGTGACTTAGACACGCTCATGTGATACACCCTAAATCGTGAATACGAGAGCAGTAGCACAGCTACATTTACCTCAACCTTCTCGCCTTCTTTCGTTTCAAAGGGAATGCTTTCTTTCCAATCTAACTGGGCTTGCACGCCTGGATCTGTCTCGAAACGAATCGTTCCTTGTGGTGACGGCATACGCTGTCCGTGCTTAAAGTAAGCTTCAAACTCAGGCTTACGAGCGATGTAGGCACGAAAGGCAGATGCTGAACATTGCAGTCCATTGAGATTCTCCATTAACGATTTAAGTTTAGGTAAGTCTAGTAAACTACGAATCTCTATATTCGATTGAATATTCAACGTGATGTACATACTTATCTCTCCCTTGAGACAAGTATGATTCAGATCGTCAAATCTGTACATTCTTATTCAAGCATTTGTGTACATGTTTAGGTTAGCATTTGTACTATAACACTATATTCACGCATCGAGCCGCGGGCTCTCGGTCCCAGAAGTTGATTCAGGAAGTCTAAGCTGCGGACACATTCATTCCCCTAAGATAAGAGCTATCTAAAGGGAATGAACGTCGTGAATATCTGAACGTTATAAGAAATCAGCGCAAGAATGGAAAAATCAAAAGTAAATATTCCCAAGTTGATTTAAACTTACGGTCAGGACTATTGAACAAGATAAATCAAATCTTTTAATATAAGGAGGGGATTTTGATATTTTTAAGAAAATTTCTAGGGTTTATTTTAACTACTTTGTTAATAGCAATATTGCTTACTATTCTTTTTGCGATAACAGAAGGCTCAAGTTTATTAGCTATTGGAGTTCTTTTTACGGGTGCTTTTCCATTTGTACTTCTCATTGGGGTACCTGTATCTTTTTTATCTGATTATCTAACAAAAAGTTTAAACGGAAAACCAAGAAATATAATGGCATTACTTATTCATAGTATATTTGGTTTTTTAGCTGGATTAGTGATTGTGATTTCTAACTTACTTGAGGGTTTATTTATTGTTGTAGCAACAATAATAGCCGCACTTATATTCTGGTTAGTTGACGAAATTTTAAGGAAGAAAATTTAATGACCTGTTCTTCAATTATTGGGGACGATAGCAAAACATATGAAAGTAACTCGAAGAAGTCGCCGACATCAGTTAACACCATATTCACGCATCGATCCATTCGGATCTCGGTCCGCAGAAGGGATTGCAAGAAGTATAGGCTGCGGACACATCCATTCCCCTAAGATAAGAGCTATCTAAGGGGAATGGACGTCGTGAATATCAGAACGTTATACGCAATAGTTGAAATGCAAATAAATAATAGGGATAAATTCCTAGGTGATCTTATGGCATTGAATCATGAATTCTTTTTTCTACCCAATGACTTGATTCTAAATAATCGAATAGAGTGGTATTATCTCAGTCGTGAATATATGAACGTTCGTAGATTAGGTGTTATACGCAATTACTGCTTGAATAACCAACCCAAATCAAAAAATATTGAGGTATATTAATATGAATAAGAAAGATAAAGAGAGAGAAATATTATTCAAAGTTTATCAAGAAAAATTATTTGATGTAATTGAACAAGAAGAACCTGATTTTCTCTTGAAATACAAAAGTGATAACTCATATTTTGGAGTTGAGATTACAGAATATTATTACCATGGGACAAATGCTAGACTTAGAAATATTGAAGGCTATTCATTATCATTATTAGATGGTGAAGAATTTTTGCACAAGAAAGATAAAACCGAACTTGATGTAACAGATATAACATTAATATCTAATGATGGGACTGAAACAAAGTAAAGGCTATTGCTCAAAAATACCCACCTTACGTTGAAAATGTATTTAAAATAATTGATCTTATTAAATAAAAAAGTATCCCATTATGTTAAATCTGTAAGGCATCTAAATTTGATAATAAATAATACTGAGGATTTTTTGGTTAATTTTAATAGGGAACATATATTTGGTATTCTTTTCATTCCCGAATTGGTTGATATGATCTTGAAAACATATTATAAAGAGATTTTCTTAATTACAAGAATTAAAGATAATGTCTATATATATATACCGCTAAAACAAAGTTTGTTTATATCGGAATTAATATTGTACTCGGAAGCTTTTTTGGAGTTTTATGGAGATACAGTAAAGCAAATTTCTACTTCAGACTTCTATCTTCAGTTTTTTGAATTCCTTAAAAAAAATGGTTTCGTTGATCTTAAGATGAGAATAGAAAACGTTGAGACAGAACTTTTTTATAGTAATTACAGCATTGTTGTAGATTCAAATGAAGAAGAGATTAGAATAAGAGATTGGAATGATCGTGTTTTCAGTTCTAACATCAAAGATTTTGAAAATAATTTAGATTAACTTTTTTTGAATTTTTTAATGAGTATAAGTCAAACAACATATATGTCGGTGAAGTTGGTTACAGTCTTTAGAAATTCAAGGAGGCTGTAACAGCGCATAGCACCATATTCACGCTCCGGGGCATTCGCCCCTCGGTCCGAACAGATGCAATTGGCAGGGTAGCTGATGCAGCCTGACACATCCAACTATGTCGGACATCGTGAATATACGAAACGTTATCAATAGACGTCGTGAATATGAACGTTAGATGAAATTCTCCAAAGATAATTAAATCTTCAATTTAATACCTTACTTTTTAAGGGGTCTTTTAAGTGAAAGTAAAGATTATTGAAATCAATAATATTGATGACAAAATTAAAGTGACTTTTCTTAGTGAACTGGGAGAAGGCTTAGGGTATTGGCAAGGTACTAATCCTGAGATAAATAACACTTATTTTGTTGAGTTAGATATTCAAGAAACCTTAGTCTTCGGGAATAATATTTCAAAGATATTAAATCACCCGAATAGTATCCTTATTAGTGATGAAATCACGACAATCATTGGAAAGATTGAATTTATAGAAGATAATTGTATTATATTGAGAATCGGAAAGAGCATCATAATAATAGAGGTAGATAAACTTCAAGAATTTAATCAAGGAGAAACAGTATTAATAACAACCGAAAGATTACTTTTAATAGATATGAATTTCTAAAGATGACTCAAAGAAGCGGAGGGAACTTCATCTAACACCATATTCACGCATCGATCCATTTGGATCTCGGTCCACAGAAGCGATTTCAAGAAGTATAGGCTCAGACAGAGAAAGTGCGGAGGTGAATCAATGATGTTGGTAAATGAAGTGCGCCAAATTGCTTTATCTTTACCAGGAACTGAGGAAGTGACACACTGGGGAAAACCCTCATTTCGAATTAATAACAAGATATTTATAGTCATACAGAGCGATATGAAAACTATAACAGTTAAAACAACTAAAGAAGAAAGAGAGATGTATACAACAACAGATCCAAAGACTTTTATAATTCCCGAATCTTTTAAAAACATGAATTATATGCACATAAACCTTGAAACAGCAAGTAAAGATGAAGTGAAGAAATTGATACGGAGCGCATGGGGAATAGTAGCTCCAAAAAAGATGGTAAAGATATTCTTTGAAAGATAATACGAAGAGGCCCGAGGCATCATCTAACACCACATTCACGCATCGGGCTGCTGCCCTCGATCGCCAGGAGTCATTATGGTGAAGAGGATTCAGGCGATAACCCGCACCGGCTAAGATAAGAGCTATCTAAGCCGGTGGGGTTCGAGAATGCACAGACGTTAGACGAAATTAACGAGATTTAAAAACATAAGAAGGACGTAAGTAACAGGAACAATCGTTCTTCTTTTTATTGGTATATCATGGTAGAATAGTAAAAGACAATTGAATCTTGGGTGGGCATAGTATCCCTTCGAGCATAAGCTTACGAAGTAAGTTTCCTTCGGAAACTTTGTAGGAGGTGATACTATGGAAGTAAAAGATGCAATAACGATTATGTTCCTATTTGGAATGTTTATCCTTGCACTTTTAACATACATCAGCGATAACAACAAGAAAAAGTAAGAACCCACCCCAAGGTTGACGCCAAAGGTGGGTTCTTATTCCTCTTTAGACTCTAGAAGGGATAAACCCATCCAAGCCAATTGTTCAGCCGAGTGTTTGCCGCACTCGGCTTCTTCTAAAATATGATAACACAACTGGAAAAAGAAGTGAACAGAAGAGTGTTGAGAAAATGAATTAAGGCAATATAAAAATAAACTTAAATCATAAAGACATGTAAAGGCATTAAGAATAATTGTGTGCTTTTACAAGAAGCGTTAACTTCGCCTAACACCATATTCACGCATCGGGCTTACGCTCTCGGTCCGGTAGAAGTTGTTGAACAAGTAAGCGGAATTAGCCGGACACAT
>NZ_JBOZWO010000081.1:0-7773 GCF_050864975.1 Paenibacillus sp. GXUN7292
GGTTTGGCGCCATAGCCAAGTGGTAAGGCAAAGCTCTGCAAAAGCTTTATTCCCCAGTTCAAATCTGGGTGGCGCCTCCACAATCTTTAAAAATGTGCGCCCTTAGCTCAGCTGGATAGAGCGTTTGACTACGAATCAAAAGGTCAGGAGTTCGAATCTCTTAGGGCGTGCCACTTTTTCAACAAAGTGACATAGCAAGGTCAATAATTAATATGCCGGTGTGGCGGAATGGCAGACGCGTTCGACTCAAAATCGAATGGGGAGACCCGTGGAGGTTCGAGTCCTCTCACCGGTACCACTAAAAAACAATGGTTCATCAGATAATTTCATCTGATGAGCTTTTTTTTATTCTAGGGAGATAGCTTAACTCCTAATAAAGAGAAACGGCGGTGCAGAAGCTTTTCTGTCCCGCCGTTTTTGTTTCTCCGCGAGTGAAGAAGCGCTGGGTCTATTGCCGACCTGACTTTTGATTGGAATGATGCAAGTCATGATAGTATTTTCTTGACTCGCTTGGTGTCATTTTGTACTCTTTTTTAAACTCCCGCGAAAAATGATTTCTTGTTGCAAATCCGTATTGATACGCAATTTCGTTAATGGAGGTGTTTGTTGCGCATAGCATTTTATAGGCCTCCTGAAGACGGATTTGCTTCCAATAGGCAATAGGCGACCTTTCGAATACTTTTTTAAATAATTGAAAAAGTGCAGTTCTGGACAAATGGAATCGGGATACAAGCGTATCCACATCTTCGGGATTACCTAAATTCTCGCTCATATAGGTTAGTATAGGCACAAGAATATTTGCTTCGTAAAAAAAATGTTCATGAAACTGATTCGGTTCGGAAATATCCAGCAATTCATTTAATATGCGATAGCCTATTTCTTTGCGTCTTGCTGCATATTTCCATTCAAACCCCTGCTGCGGGTGCATACAGTCCAACAATTGTTCTATCCATTCACCAAGAACGGCGCCCTTGGCTGAATCAGTTTTGGGAGGAAGCTGAAACAGCGCTGACAGATCAATCGTATCGCATATCATAAATTGAAGATGGGCGTAACGAAAATGCATAGGCGTTCCATCTTCAGCAGCATGATGGATAATTGATAATTCAATATCGGCTGGAGCTAGAAATGCTTCCGTCCCTTGCGTTACAATATGACCATTTTTGGATATAACCTCGTAACTGCCGTTAGTAGCTTGCGCTACAATGATAAACGGTATTCTTTTGTTATGAATCCATCCGCTAACCGGGATTCCTTCACCTGCTTCTACAAAGCGCAAATTCAATAATGAATCGAGCATGTTCAAGGCCGCCTCCTTCGTTTCTGTACGAATAGAACCCTATTCTGTATTGCTGGAGCTAGAACAACAACGAATTTTCCATATATACTCATATTAAGGTAACCTTTTGCAATTGTCATCAATGTATATGTTAAATTTCGAGGGAGGATTGCGGGCAATGGATTACGCCATACAGTTTACAGGGAAGGAACAAGCAGCGCTAGTTAAGCAAGTTCGTCCAGCTGCACCCGATAAGGGCCATATTTTAGGTACATCGCTGTTTTCGCTTATTAGTCCGGGCACTGAGCTGGAAGGCGGATTTTTGCGAGAACATGATCAAGCGGTGGAGACCGGTTATGCTACTGTGTTCCGAGTGGATCAAGTTGGTGAGGCGGCTGGAAATTTTCGGGCGGGGGATATAGTGTTTTGCAGCCGTTCGCACCAAAGTTATCAACATCTTCCGGCGAATGAAGCGATTTCCATTCCGGCTGAATTAGATCCTGCTCTGGCTGTATTGTCCAGACTTATGAATATTGGAATGACTGCTTTAATGACTACGCAAGCGAAGCCAGGTGATCACGTATTCATTACAGGAGCCGGACCGGTTGGCTTATTGGCAGCATTAATCTTCCAAAGATGCGGTTATAAAGTAATGTTATCCGATCCTAACGAAGCCCGTTTGGAATCGGCCAGAGCAGCAGGTATTATGTACACAAGCCCCAGTATCCCTGCTCACGACTCTCCATGGGTTGGGCAAACGGCTCTGGTGCTTGAATGTTCTGGTCACGAAACAGCGACGATTGATGCGTTAAAACTTATCCGCAAGGGCAGCGAGATCGTTCTGTCAGGCGTTCCATGGAAGCGGAATACAGAGCATTATTTACATGAGCTTTTATCGCTTGTATTTCATAAATATGCGATATTAAGAAGCGGCTGGGAATGGGAGCTTCCAATTACCCCGCAGGATTTTAGACCCTACAGCTTTTACGGCAATATTCAGACAGCGATGGATTGGTTGTCAGATGGAACAGCCCAGCTTGCACCGCTCATTAGGAAAGTGTCACCGCATCATGTGCAACAGGTATACGAAGAATTGGCGCAACGATCCATTCACGATCTCTTTGTCATGTTCGATTGGAAGAAGGAGGTGGACCCGCAATGAGACTTGGCGGACCAGTAGTTTTTAATGACCCCGAGGAGTGGGTGAGGGAACATAGGCGGTTTGGCTATACGGCTGCATCTTGTCCGGAGCATTTGACTCTTGACCAATCTGAGGAAATTGAAGTGTATCGAAGGGCAGCGGCAGCGGCTGGGCTAATCATTGCAGAAGCAGGCGCTTGGAGCAATCCCCTTAGTTCCAATGAATCGACTAGAAAATCTGCGATTGCATATTGTCAGCAGCAATTGGCTTTGGCCGAAGAAATCGGCGCTCAGTGCTGTGTCAATATTACAGGCTCGAGAGGAGAGAAGTTTGACGGACCTGATCCGAATAATTTCTCTAATGAAACCTTTCAGCTGATCGTGGATTCGGTTCGTGAAATCATCGATGCCGTCAAGCCGAAGCGAACGTTCTACACGTTAGAGACAATGCCTTGGATATTTCCAAGCAGTGCGGACGAATACGTCAGGCTGATTCAAGCGATAGACCGGCCAGAGTTCGCCGTTCATCTCGACCCGGTTAATATGGTGAATAGTCCCCAAATATACTATAATACGACTGATTTGTTGACGGAATGTTTCAATAAGCTGGGTCCGTACATTAAATGCTGCCATGCCAAAGATATTTTACTGTCTGATAAGTTGACCGTCCATCTTAGCGAAGTTCGCCCCGGGCTAGGCATTCTCGATTATCATCATTTTCTAAAGTTATTACGTGCGCAAAATCGGGAAATTCCGCTGATGATTGAACATTTGGAGAGCGCCGAGGAATACCAGTTGGCTGCGAAATATATACTGGGAATAGAAAACCAGCTATAAGTACAGGTTGAAATGAGAACTAATTTGAATAAAATGATTGTGAAAAAGACTTCCCCCTGTGAGACCCCCTGTGAGAAGTCTTTTTTCAATTGTTTAGGAAATTATGCATCAGATAAAATTGTGGATAAGTATCGAGCTCGAATTGACCTAATGATGCGGACACTGATGTCCGTTAGCTGGAAAAAAGTTAAAGAATCAGACGGGATTTTCTTCTAATGGTCATAAGTGTCCGCATACACAACAAAAAGACTGCTTTTTTGGTTCTAACGGTCATAGATGAACGCACCGCAAATAACATCGCATCGTTTGTTCTTTGCACACGATGACGGCAAGTTAGATCACCGATTGGTGATTTTGTTCTTTCCTTGCGCCAAAGTGCAGCTAGTTTTCTGGCGGCATATCTGTCGGAGTTGTTCTAAGCATTCCTGAGTGAGTCAATTTCACATTGACGTAAATGTTTTGAAGGGAATCCTGGCTGAGCAGGATTTGGTCTTTGGCACGAAGCTGCTTCCATGTGAAGTGGTGCTTTCGGTATAGGACATGCTTCAAAGAATATAAATCGGCATTTTTTTTCAAGCCTGCCTCATAGGTGCTGCGCACTTCTTTTTCAATTTGTTTTTGCGCTTTTTCAACAAGCTCTGACTCTGATAACGAATCGATGCTTTCGATAATATTACCATTAATGTTAATGGTAATAGAGAAACGGGGCTGATCCTTGCTATTTTGAAATTTAATATCGATATCAGGCTTTCCCATTGAAATGACTGTATTAATTTTTCCATTCTCTTTAATAGATAATGGTGACCGAATGGTTTCAGTTTCCATCCAGCGCGAGCCATTTAAACTTTCCCGGCCAAACCAGCCTTTAAGAGATTGATTTTGAATGGCAAACACGCCATTAATAATTATTTTTCTTTCGTTTTTTTCATTTTTCTTCCACTGCTCTTTGTTTAAAGATATGGACGGGAGCAGAATCGTTTTATCGGGCTCTCTCGCTTCAGAAATAAACTCAACATATTTTATTGGCAGAATGAAGGAAGACTGCTCATAGTTCTCCATAGGTTCATTAAGAATGGTGCTTAGTGTAGTTAAATTAAAGAAACCAGGAGCAGAAAACAATTGTTCAATTGAATCGTGAGTTCCATATACCCAAGGCGTATAGCGAATGTCCCGAAAACGAAAAAAGGTATCGGTCATGCGGGTCGTTTCCTGCTCTAGATATGCTCTTGAGACCACGATAGATGTAATGTGGCTCCACAATGTTTTTTGCTGCATTGTGCTGTAGAGATCATTGATGGCGAGATTGATTGTTTCTCCGGTTCCCTTACCGACCCATTGTTGCGGCGGCTGACCAACCTTGCCCGACTCCTGTTTGGCAATCGAGGTAAAATCAAGCATTTGAGCGTAGATAATAAACTTTCCGTCCTTGTAGTCCAACCCGACTGAAGTGATGTAATTGATCGTTTGCAGATCTTTTATATCCCAACAGCCTGTCAACAATAGTAAAACAGCAAGACAAGCGGATATGCGCAATTTTTTCAAGATGCGTCCTCCTTCTTGCGGCTGGTATCGTTCGTATGCAAAATTTCGGGTCTCTTGTTCATATTATCGCGCGGAATTATTAGCAGCGCAGGCAGCAAATCGCGCAGCGACAATGGGGAGAGCGGCGCTAAGTAAGGAAGACCGAAGGATTCAAGTCTGGATACATACGTCACTAATGCGAGCAGGGCGATGCAAAATCCGTACATGCCAAAGACAGAAGAGCATACAAGAATAAACAGTCTGAATACCGAGACTGTACCACTAAGCGATTGATTGACTAGCGTAAATGTGGCGACTGCTGTAATCGCCGCTACAAAAAGCATAGTAGGTGAAGTGAGCCCCGCTCGTATAGCGGCATCGCCCACGATCAGTCCTCCGACAACAGTAACCGTTTCCCCAACTGCTTTTGGTAATCTTACGCCAGCCTCCCGGAATATTTCAAACAGTCCCAATATCAAAAAGGCCTCCATGGGCGAGGAGAGAGGGAGCCCTACTCGGGCATTGCTGACGGTAGCCAGCAACTGGAAAGGCAGCTGATCCATATCATAGGCGGTTAAAGCTACCCAAAGTCCGGGTGCAAAAATCGAAATGGAGATTCCAATCAGTCTAAAAAATCTTTCTAATGCAACATAGTAAAAAGGCATATGCATATCTTCAGGCGATTTAAGTAGAGCCGTTAGATTGATTGGCGCTATAATCGCCATAGGAGAACCGTCAATTAGAATGACAAATCGTCCTCGCAGTAAGCTGGAGCAAACGTGGTCCGGTCTGCCGATATAATCGAATAAGGGAAACAAAGAATGAGAATAATCAGCTAACCCTTCCTCTAGCTGTTCATTGCTCAGCAAGCCGTCAATATCTATTTTCTCAATGCGTTTACGCACTTCATCTATTACTTCCGGACGTGCCACATCATAAAGGTAAAGCAGCGATACCTTCGTTTGGCTTCTGCGGCCGACCCTGAACTGCTCGTGATAAAGTGACGGGGTTTTTAGCCTTTTCCGAATCAGTGCAATATTTGTGGATAATTCCTCGGTAAAGCCGTCTCTAGGACCTTTAATGGATACTTCCGTATTCGACTCTTCCGGTGTTCTTCCAGGGATATTAGCTACGTCAACGGAATACAACTGCTGCTGCTCTTCAAAAATAATGATCATATTACCTTCGAATAAATGATGCAGTAAATCCTGTCCCTCTTTTATTGAATGCAGCTGGAGAAGAGGAGTTTCTGTAAAGGAATCGTCTATTTGCTCGAAATTGATGAGCATTTTATTGAGCTGCGGGAGTATAACATCATTGATCTGCTTCAAATCAACCAATCCAATGCAATAAATCAAAATGCCTTTGAATTGCTGATTCGATCCATAGAAACAGGTCTGAATCGCAATATCCGCACTGAAACCGAACAATTGCTTGATGGTTTCTTCGTTCCACTTTTCCGGCAGCCAGCCCGAATAAACCGGCTCTTTCGCCGATTTGGATTTAAGAAATCGCTGTTGAAAATAGCGCTGAAAATTCAAGATTTCTTCCTCCTCCAGGTGCGTGATTTGAGAAATACAAGTCCTGCAAGCAGGCTTGAGGCAGCCAGCATGATAAACAGAGCGTACGGGTAGTAAAAACCTCTGATCCATTGTACGTATTTAATATCGCTGATAGGAGCGATAATGACCGCCATCAAGACAATAAAGAGCAGAGTAAGCAATGATCTTTTTGCTGCTTTGCGGTTTGGTTGAACCCAATCCAAAATAATATACAAAGCTAGAGCAATTCTTATAAATGCCCCTGACAGCCATTGGTACAGCGCAAGGAAATCAACATGGGCTATATATTTTCCGATTACTACAAGTCTCCATTGCTCGAATGCCGGGTATCTCTGATTGGCTGATTCAACGGGGCCGTAAGTGGCGATCGCTCCCATCAGAGGTCCTAATGTTAGCCCGCACAAAATAAAGGCGAGCAAAATCCAGGAGCGAAAACGAAGCGGCTTGGCAATATGCTGTCGGATAAATATGAGAATGAATGCCTCGGTAAATCCGCCGCCTGCATAAACCATTGCGTGCAAAATGGGGCTGACCCCTTGTGTAAAGATTGGAAATAACTTGGAATAATCTTTGTATGGAAAGTTAGCAGTCATGACAAAATAGCCAAGAACCCAGACAAAAGGCAGAAGAATTCCTGAAGTGATGGCAATGGATCTGATTCCAGAGCTGGCAATAAACAGGCATAAAAGTATAAAAGTTGCGGCCACTACCGTTTTTGGAGTTTGGGGCAAGTAGGTGATGTTTACCCAGTTGGTTGTCTCTTTAAGCGTAATAGCGGCAATTAAAAGCAAGTATATGGCAAATGGCCAAATAAATAAGCGTGCAGTCCATTTTCCAAAATTTTGTGTCAGCCAATCGGGCAATGAAAGCTTGCCAATCTTTTTAGCAATAAAGTAGGGGATAAAAATCCAAGCGTTAAACAGCAAGTAGGCACATATAACGCTAATCCAGGAGTCCCGATAGCCTATTTGCAGCAGTAGCGGAATAATCGTTACATGATTTGAAAATCCAACCGCCATTATTAAAATAAATAGTGCCTGGAGTACGCTTATTTTTTTAGTAACATTCATGCTAGCCCCTCCATAACTCTATAACATGCAAATGGTATTATATATTTTAACCAATTATGGAAAAGTATACTGAAAACTTGTAATAATTAATTTATACTTTAAGCAGAAGAATAGTCAGAGACGATTAGAGGATGAAAAAAAGTTTACAGGAAGTGTTGCATATTCACTAATAAATATGTTACATTATAAGAGTCGCTTTACATGGAGGCTTAGCTCAGCTGGGAGAGCATCTGCCTTACAAGCAGAGGGTCAGCGGTTCGATCCCGTTAGCCTCCACCATATAATGTCGCGGGGTGGAGCAGCTCGGTAGCTCGTCGGGCTCATAACCCGAAGGCCGCAGGTTCAAATCCTGCCCCCGCAACCA
>NZ_JBOZWO010000082.1:0-7369 GCF_050864975.1 Paenibacillus sp. GXUN7292
ACGTTCCGTTATTACTCAAAAAATGCAGGAAAAAGGGTGGGAGATGAGTGAATAACGGAACGGGTGTCCGCGATACTTCAAATTCATCCATTCAGGGTCCAATAGCGGAACGAGTGACCAACAAAATCTAAAACCATATTGAAGTCGACGAACAGAGTGCATGCAGGCTGGTTGCGGCTTCATTTTTATTCCATTTATAAATAAATTTATACACGAAGTTGACTTGGAAACATCATTTATATATGATGGAAGTAATATAGTTATTGAAGGGAATAAGAAGAATGAGCGTAAAAAAGAAGGATATTGCAGAGTATTTAGGTGTATCTAGAGCTACGGTATCTATGGCATTCAACAATTCGCCTACAAGCACGATATCAGAGGAAACGCGCTCCCGCATATTGCAGGCTGCGAAGGACCTGGGCTATAGAGATACGAATTTCAATTCCAATATTACGTATATCATATATAACCGTCCCGATAATGATCCCCGCTATTTGCATGATCTGAAGGAAATTGAGAAAGCGGTCAGAGAGCATCACTATCAATTGCAGTTTATGAATATTAGTTCTAATCCTTCAGAAAAGCTTAGCTTGATTCAGTTTATTAAAACGAGCGATCCCAAGGGTCTGATTCTTACAGGCGATATTGATAATGAGATCATAGATTTGATACAGAGTACGGGTGTTCCTTTTGTAATTTTTGGCGGTCATCGAAGAGAGGGCTTGCCGATTGTTATTCCAGATCATAAGAAAGCTGCCTATGAGGCGGTTAAGTATTTGCTTAAATTTGGCCACAGGCGAATTGCTTTGTTTAACGGTTCGATTGACTTCGAGGTGCATAGATTGGCTATTGAAGGATATACGCAGGCAATGAAGGAATACGACGTTGAAGTAGATAAG
Source organism: Paenibacillus sp. GXUN7292 (assembly GCF_050864975.1). Classification (NCBI taxonomy): domain Bacteria; kingdom Bacillati; phylum Bacillota; class Bacilli; order Caryophanales; family Paenibacillaceae; genus Paenibacillus; species Paenibacillus sp. GXUN7292. The sequence continues at coordinate 900 of NZ_JBOZWO010000082.1, forward strand.
ACGCTGATCCAAATATCCAAGGATGAAGATGGCTATGAAATGTGCGGCAGGATGAGTGCGCTGAATATCGAGTATACAGCTGCGTACTGTGCGAATACAGTGATCCAGTTCGGCGTCTTGCAAAGATTGAAGGATGAAAACTGCCAAGTTCCCGGGCAGAAAAGCTTGATAGGCTATGGTTATACGGATTTGAATCATCTTAGCGTACCGTCGTTAACTTCTATTTATGTTGATGTATCTGAGAAGAAGAGACTGGTTAAGTACATGATGGAGCTTATTAATAATCCAGAACAGGCCAAAGAATTGATGTACTTGACAGAGATGAACTTTTTTGAAGGCGAGACGGTAAGCGTACGCTTGAATAATTAGTTATACAAACGATAAAACAGATGCAGACAGCGGAAGAGCGAATAGCTTTTTCGCTGTTTTTTTATGCACAGTGAAGCCGTTTATCTTGCAGACAAAAAATAATATGATGCTGAAAAAAGGTTGACACTTCAATATAAACAATTTAATATTACTTGTAAAATATAAATTATTTTATAATATACAATATTATTGTTATGGAGGAGTCGCCATATGAATGCAATCTTATTCCATAGCTGTACAAGAGAGGAGCTGTCAACGCTTGCTCAAGAGGGATGTCCTGTCGTCATTCCTCTTGCTGCAACGGAGCAGCATGGGCCTCATTTGCCCGTATTTACAGATAGTCTGATTAGTGAATATATAAGCAAGGAAGCGGTACAACTGGCTTCTTCCGCCTCCGGCAATCCCTTTTTACTGGCACCAATTGTGTCAATAGGCTGCTCGCAGCATCATATCGCCTTTGGGGGGACGATCTCCTTCCGTTCAACAACGTACTTAGCTATGCTGCATGATATACTGGAAAGTTTAGTGAGCTGCGGCTTTACTAACATAATCATGCTTAACTGTCATGGCGGCAATGAGCCGGTCATGCTGCAGGCTGTCAATGATATGGCAGTCAAGCATAAAGGCTGGTTTGCTGCTGCTTCGTATTGGAATCTGATTCCTTCATCCCAAAAACAACAATTAACAGATGTGTTCGGCCCTACTCCCGGTCACGCAGGTGCGTTCGAAACATCAGCAATAATGGCGATCCAACCGGATTGGATTAATGACGCCGCCATCTCAGACCAGCATCATTCTGTTCCATGGCATCAGCATGCACTGCCCAACACCTTTCTAGGGAAGCAAGGAACGCTTACCGGATTTGATGGTTATACTGATTCAGCCATTCAAGCAAGCCGTGAGAAAGGGCAGTGGGCGCTTGATCAGATCGTTATTCCGGCTGTATCAGAATGGTTGCAGCAAATGGCTGCTGCTATGAAAGTGGAGGTGTAACTATGAGAAGAACAACACTTGAACAAGCAGCAGCAAAGCCTAAAGTGTGTGTTGTCGTCACGGAGTATCGTCATAATTCCCATGCCGAGATGATTTTAGGACGTCTGCTCGGCAATTTGGGCTATACGCCGGCAGTGCAGGTAGCGTCACTATATACGGATCAAATCGCTCAGGAAGATATGAGCCGCCCTGAAGCCGCAAAGCACGGCATTCCGATTTATGACACGATTATGGAGGCAGTGCTCGCTCCTGGCGACGAACTGGCCGGAGTAGTGATTATTGGTGAGCATGGCAGCTATCCTGATAATGAGCTGGGGCAAAAAATGTACCCGCGGCGCAGGTTTATTGAAGAGGTGCTCATTGCTCTGGATGAGTCGGGCAGGAGAGTGCCAATTTTCTCGGATAAGCATTTGGCTTACGAGCAGGAGGACGCCAACTGGATCTATGAAGCAATAAATGAAAGGGAGATTCCTTTCATGGGCGGTTCGTCTATTCCTTATGTCCCGCAGATTCCGCCGGTTAGCGGCGCTGAACTGTTTAATATGAAAGAAATATTAGTTGCCAGCTTTGGACCCATTGAGGCTTACGGCTATCATGCGCTGGAGGTGCTGCAAAGCCAGATTGAGCGAAGCGGGGCAGACAGTGCCAAACCGATTTCCATTCGGGCTGTTCAAGGGCAGGACGCATGGGAAGTTTTGAGCAAGGGGCATGGGCTGGATACCCTTCTGCAAGCGGCTTTAAACACGTACGATAAGCCAGGCTTGGACCATCTGAAGGATCATTTTGAAGCACCGGTATTATTCGAAATTAAATATAATAATGGTATAAAAGGATTTGTAATCCAGCTTGGCGAATGGATACAGCAGTGGTCCTATGCAGTCAGATGTGAAAATGGGCAAATATTAGCTGCGCGGATGGACTCTGGGCTTGAACGGCCATTTTTTCATTTTGACCAATTGACAAATATGATCGAGCAAATGATACTGACGGGGAAAACAGAAGTGCCGTTAGAACGCACTTATCAGACGACAACTATGATTAATGCAGCTATGAGAGCTCTTTATAGCAAATCGACAATGAAACTATGAGCGGGGTGAACGGAGATGGAAGAGAAAACAGCGGTATTGCCTTTTTCTTCTGCGACAAAAACAGATTCTTTACTGTTCGTTTCCGGGCAAGGAGGCTTGGACCCTGCAACAGGGAAAGTGGTTGGAGCTTCTCTGGAGGAGCAAACGGCTCAAACGATGGATAATATTAAAACAATACTTGCGGAGCATGGGCTGAGCTTTAGTCATGTGAAGAAGGTTAATATTTATTTGTCCCAAAGAGGGCTCTATAGCGCTTTTAATGAGCTTTACGCTCACTACTTCCAAGCACCGTATCCAGCTAGGACTACTGTTTATTGCGATTTAAACTATGATTTGCTAGTAGAAATCGATGTTATTGCCAGTTTGAAATGAAGGGTGTGGGAGGCATGCTTTACAGCAGCAGTCGAATAACGGAAAATGAAGTTTTTACAAGCGGCATTGAAGGGCCGGCTTGTGACAAAGATGGCAATTTGTATGCAGTAAATTATGGTGAGCAAGGGACAATCGGCATTGTACGGCCGGATGGCAGCTCAGAGATATGGTTAAAGCTTCCGGGCGGAAGTATAGGCAACGGCATAAGGTTCAACAAAAAGGGCGATATGTTTATTGCAGATTACGTTAACCATAACATTTTTAAAGTAGAGAGCGGAACAGGAGAATTGTCGGTACATGCGCACGAGCCGCTAATGAATCAGCCTAATGATATTGCGATTATGGGCAATGGAATCATTTTTGCCAGCGATCCCAACTGGGCTAATAATACGGGGAACATTTGGCGTATTGATACGGACGGAACTGTAGTACAGCTTGCTTCAAATGTAGGAACAACGAATGGCATTGAGGTATCTGCTGATGAGCGTATTCTATATGTGAATGAAACGATGCAAAGATCGATATGGGCATATGATCTTAATGAGAATGGCGATATTTCAGGCAAGCGTTTGCTTATTGAGTTTGATGATTACTATTTGGATGGCATGCGCTGTGATATTGAAGGAAATATATACGTTACTCGATATGGCAAGGGAACGATAGCTAAAATCAGCCCTGAAGGAGTTTTACTGCGAGAAATCGCGCTGGAAGGAAGTAATTGCACAAATATTTGCTTTGGAGGCGCGGATGGGAAGACCGCCTATGTGACGGTAGCTGATGGCGGCAATGTACAAAGCTTTACAGTTGAAAGCGCTGGGCGCTGCTGGGCCATGTGGAACGATTAGAGGAAAGAAGCTGAGCGATTGAATAGCGCTCGGCTTTTTTGTTTGCGCGTTGAACGTACTGAAATTTTGAATTTGATAGAGGGGCGTATTGTCAGATATTAACCAAAACGAATGGGAATTATTGTCCATTCGGGAATTAAATAATGAAAAACAACTGAAAATGATAACAAACGATAAAAAATGTTGACAAACGAATGTGTAAGTGTGAAAATAACGTTAATGAATCAGCTGTCTCCAGCTATATTCTATAGATGGAAAGCGTATTCAGTAAAATGCAGCTATCGGTTTGCCAGCAAGAAGCGGCAATTAAAATGATATAAGCTTCTGTGTAATATATAATAGAAGCTAAATAAGCTATTGTTGATTGGCGTGAAGGCTTTGTAGCTGCCCCTTGAAAAAATGACTATTTATAAGCCATTATAAAGGAGAATTTAAACGATGAAAAAACTTATGAACGTACCTAATGCCATTGTAGATGAAATGATCGAAGGGTATGCAGCTGCTTATCCGAAGTACGTAAAGGTGTTGCCTGAAAACAAGCGCGCAGTAGTCAGCGTTAATGCCGGCAAGCCAGGCAAGGTAGGCGTCATTGTGGGCGGCGGCTCTGGCCATGAGCCAGCGTTTATGGGCATAATCGGACCAGGCTTTGCTGATGGGGCGCCAGTAGGCAACGTATTCGCTTCACCGCCGCCAGCTCCGATCCTTGAAGTAACGCGTGCGGTGGATGGAGGAGCAGGCGTCGTTTATATGTACGGAAATTATGCTGGCGACTGCATGAATTTTGATATGGCTGCCGAGCTCGCAGAAATGGAAGATATCCGCGTTCAAACCGTACTTATTACGGATGATGTAGCTTCTGCTCCTGCTGATCAAATACATAGACGCCGCGGAATTGCGGGCGGCTTCCTTGTATTCAAAGCAGCTGGCGCGGCAGCAGATAAAGGCTATGATCTGGACGAAGTAGTTCGCGTATCGCAAAAGGCAAACAGCAATATTAGAACGATGGGCGTAGCGCTTTCGCCATGTGCGGTTCCGCAAACACGCCAGCCCAGCTTCGTGCTCGGCGAGGATGAAATGGAAATTGGCCTTGGCATTCATGGCGAGCCGGGAGTGGAGCGCGGCCCATTGAAAACAGCTGATGAAGTATCCGATTCATTGGTAAACCGCATCCTCGAAGATATGCCTGTTGCAAAAGGCGAGCGCGTCGCAGTCTTGGTCAACGGTCTTGGTTCAACCTCATACATGGAGCTGTTTGTTGTGTATCGCCGTGTAGCCCAGCGTCTTGCTGAGCAGGGAATCGAGGTGCATCGTTCATTTGTTGGCGAGTTTGTCACTTCTTTGGAGATGGGCGGCTGCTCGATTTCTATTATGAGGCTGGACGATGAGCTTGCAGAAATGGTCGATCATGCAGTAGATACGCCAATGTATGTTCAATCATAGAGAGGGATGGAACGATAGATGAAAGTATCAATAGAGCAATGGAAGCAGCTTTTTGGGCAAATCGCAGAGCAAATTGAAGTGAAAAAAGATGAGCTGTCCGAGCTGGACCGCGCAGTAGGCGACGGTGATCATGGCGTCACGATGTCACTCGGCTGGCAAGCTATTGTTGAGCATTTGTCCCAGCATTCAGGTCAGGACTGCGGCGCTCTTTGCAAAGACATGGGCATGACGTTTCTTAATGCAGTGGGATCTTCAGTAGGTCCGCTGTACGCGACGGCTTTTATGCGCGGCGGAGCGGCGCTGCAAGGCAAGCAGGAGCTTGAAGAAGAGGATATTGTTCAATTCTGGCTTACAGCTATTCGCGGTATTCAGGATCGCGGCAAAGCGCAGGTTGGCGACAAGACGATGATGGATGCCTGGCTTCCTTCAATGGGAGCACTTGAGACAGCTAGAAAAGAAGGCAAGGATTTAATTGAAAGCTTTGAGCTTGCGGTTAATGCGGCTGAAGCTGGCATGCAATCTACCGCACAAATGCTTTCTCAAAAAGGCAGATCCAGCCGCCTCGGCGACCGTTCCGTTGGACATATTGATCCTGGAGCAGCATCCGCTTATCTAATTATTGATACATTTACAAATGGGCTGAAGCAATTATAATTTTTACATTTGCGGAGCTAAAAAGCTGTCTCGCAGTTGTGTAAACGACTGCAAGGCAGCTTTTTTGAAAATATAGGAAAGTATATCATTCTACCATACTTTCCTATATTTCTCCGGAATGAAACGCGCTATCGCCAAAGGACGGCGATAGAGACGGCGTACGATGCGGCTGTTGAGCTCGAATTGCTCCTAATGATGCGGACAATAATGACCGTTAGCGCTCAATTTTGGCCAACTTCCACTTTCTAGCGGACAGAAATATCCGTTAGAGGGAAAAAAGCTAAGGAATTCGACTGAATTTTCTTCTATTGGTCATAAGTGTCCGCATATGCAACAAAAAGACTGCTTTTTGGTTCTAACGGTCATGGATGACCGCACCGCAAATAGCGACGCATCGTTTGTTCTTTACACGATGAAGGCAAGTTAGATCACCGATAGGTGGTTTTGTTCAATTATAGGAAAGTATATGTTTTCACTTTATACATGTTCCTATATTTCATCGGTAAACGCGCTTGTCCAAAGGACGGCGGAGCCGTTTATCCTTGTTATAAGACTTTACAGGTTTTTACTATAAACTTAAAGTTTGGGCGGGCGCTCCTACTTCTCCAGTACCAATCATGCTCTATGTTGCCTTTTTTATTGCTTGCTACAGGTTGCCCACAATGTATCGACTGATGCGGTCACACGTTCCGTTATTTGCCTTAAAACC
>NZ_JBOZWO010000083.1:0-6640 GCF_050864975.1 Paenibacillus sp. GXUN7292
TTATCAAGAGTAAATTACTAAAAATCCATTAACATCAATGTTTTTACTTTAAGAACATATATTTAACGTGTTAAATCAAATGAAAAAATACAATGTAATTATTAGATGACAATTGATTACGGTCAGAAGAATGTACCACAAATAAAAAAACTAATTCCTTTTTATTTTATCGAGGAATTAAGCTTTTGACCTGCAACAATCACGCCCAATTTCGGAATATCTATAATATGATTTCGATCTTAAATTATCTACTTTAACTGACGCTACCTGCTCGTTAAAGAAGACCTATTTAAAAAAGTTTATACTGCACCTGCCTTTATTATGTAAGTAAAAGTAGTAAAGCTTTAAATTGGTTTTCAAAAAAGTAGGGTTGATTATTTCTTTTTCATCAATTATTATTGTGTTATTATCACAATATGAGAAAGGAGGCAAAAAGTAATGGGAATTGATTTCATTAATGTCGAGTTTAGAAAGCATGTAAAAGTTTCAGGGGATTTAGGTACAACGGGATCAGTATGTCCTTTTTCACAAAAACAAAAAATGGAAACACTACCGGAAAACTTTTTGCCTCCTTTTATATAATGGGCAAAAATTTATGAATCTATTGCATTTGTAAAAATGCATACGAATGATTAGGCACCGGTTGTTAAACTGGTGCCTTTTTTTTGTTTGATCAGTTCAGTTAGTTTGGAGAACCGAATCTTTAATCATGCTGTAGAAATATGGTGAGTTCGTTGATTTGGTTTTACAATATAAATAGATATGAGGTGAGGTTTATGGTGAAAGCAGTGGATTTAGCCTCCTAAAATCACAATATATTTTAGGAGGAAATAAAATGAAAAAGGATAGTAAATCTAAAGAAATGATTCAATCTGAAAAAAGGGGTTCTACTAGGCTTTTAATGATGGTACTCTCCCTATCTGTACTTGTAGGTGCAATTACGGCTGATTTAGTCAATCCCGTACTTCCACTAATAAGCAAAGATTTAGAAGCTTCGAAATCTCAAGTGATTTGGATAGTTAGTGGTATTGCACTTGTTCTTGCGATTGGAGTTCCGATTTATGGTCGAATCTCAGACTTTTTTGAGTTACGAAAGCTATATATCTTTGCCATTATGATTCTGGCAAGTGGTAGTCTTTTATGTGCAATTGCCCCGAACCTCCCATTGTTGGTTTTGGGAAGAATGGTTCAGGGTGCTGGGATGTCCGCAATTCCAGTTCTATCAGTCATTGCAATTTCGAAGGTTTTCCCACAAGGAAAACGTGGGGGAGCTTTGGGAATTATCGCAGGAAGTATTGGTGTTGGAACTGCTGCTGGTCCAATATTTGGTGGAGTAGTTGGTCAATATTTAGGGTGGAATGCCTTGTTTTGGTTCACATTTTTGTTAGCCATTATGATTGTTATTGGTGCCTACTACGCGTTACCGACAATTAAACCGGCAGAATCCGTAGGAAGCAATAAGAACTTTGATTTCATTGGTGGTTTATTCCTCGGCCTCACAGTAGGATTACTCCTTTTTGGCATCACTCAAGGAGAAACTTCTGGTTTTTCTTCGTTCTCATCGTTAACTAGCCTAATTGGTTCTGTTGTAGCTTTGGTGGGATTTATTTGGAGAATTGTTACCGCAGAAAATCCATTTGTACCACCTGTCCTGTTCAATAACAAGGATTATGTCAATACGGTCATAATTGCATTTTTTTCGATGTTTGCTTATTTCGCTGTTCTTGTGTTCGTCCCATTACTAGTCGTTGAGGTGAATGGACTCTCTTCTGGACAGGCTGGAATGATATTGTTGCCAGGTGGTGTGGCTGTTGCAATCTTATCTCCCTTCGTTGGCCGTCTTTCTGATCGATTTGGGGATAAACGTCTGATAATTACTGGGATGACTCTGATGGGGCTGTCTACCTTATTCTTGTCCACCTATGCATCTGGTGCTTCACCTCTGTTAGTTTCCGTGGGGGTCCTCGGAGTAGGGATTGCTTTTGCATTCACGAATTCTCCCGCAAATAACGCCGCAGTAAGTGCACTCGATGCAGACAAGGTTGGTGTCGGAATGGGGATTTTCCAAGGTGCTTTGTACCTTGGAGCAGGAACTGGAGCAGGTATGATTGGAGCATTATTATCCGCTCGACGTGATGCTACTGAGCCGATAAATCCATTATATATATTGGACGCTATGTCCTACTCAGATGCGTTCCTTGCAGCTACAGGGGCAATACTCATTGCCTTAATAGCTGGATTAGGTTTAAAAAAGCGTGGGTAATAACTTAGTTATGTAAAGATTAGTTATTGTTTAGTTCATCTTCTATAGTTTAAGCTGTAAATAAATAGCTTAGGAATCACGCAAATTTGAATTTCTTAGAATAGAATACTTTTAAGTAACTCAACTTTCGTACACTGTTTTATTGGTGCGAAAGTTGAGTATGTTAAGGATGAAACAATGAAAACATTGGTGATCGTTTCTCACCCAGATATGCCAAATTCTCGAATCAATAAAGTTTGGGTAGAAAAAGCAGCGTCTTATTCAAACGAAATTACCATTCATGATCTTTATAGAGAGTATCCTGATTTTATTATAAATGTAAAAAGAGAGCAGGAATTAGTTGAAAATCATGATAATATTATTTTTCAATTTCCATTATATTGGTATAGTTCTCCTTCATTATTAAAAAAATGGATCGATGAAGTGATTATATATGGATGGGCTTACGGATCAAAGGGTAAAAGAATATTTTATAATCGAAAATTAGGATTAGCTATATCAGCTGGCGTAAAAAAAGGTGAATTTACAAGTATGGGTAAAAACAAGCATACATTAACCCAGATGTTAACACCATTCAAATCTTTATGTGCATAGATTCATGCTGAATATGTACCAGAGTTTGTACTTTACGGTGCTAATTCGGATATGAAGGGCGAAGAGATACAGAAAAGTGCTAATGAGTATTTGCAATATATTAAAAAGTATTATTTAAGAGCATAAAACACTTCTGCGATCATGCCAACAATACTAGAAGAAAGCCCATTTCCCCTTAACACATTTAGGGAAATGGGCTATTGAAGTTATTGAAGGTTTTAGCGATTTCATTTTAGGTAGCCAATTCAAAGTGCCCAATAAATTCCAAGAAACACAAATCTGCTAAAACAGCTTGCCATGTAATTTTTGAACTTGATCCTTTAACCGTTCATTCTCTTCTTCTAACGCCTTTATACGGCTTTTTAAGGTTTTTATTAATACGTCCTCTGAACGAGGGCTTTTACTAGGTTTACGGGGGGTTAACTCACTTATCTGCATCCCTCTTAATGTCTCCACTCTAGTTCTAATATCTTTTTGTTTGTAAAGCCATGACTTTGAAACATTTGCTTTTTGTGCAACGGAATTAAAATTAATCTTCTCTTCTTTCAATGCCATCTCTGAAATTGTCTTTTCAACCCTAATTCTTGTTTTCTCCGACTTGTCTTTAGCTAGCTGAACTATGGCAGTTGTGTTACCTTTTCTAATCATTTTAATTCGTCTCCTTTAACGAATGAATAATCTGTTCTAATCTATTTTTAACACGTTCATTGGTTTCAACCTGACGCTGCCATTGGTTTTGTTTAGCCCTATTTAGTATTTCTTTAGTTCGCTCTAAGTGCTCTTCATGTTCAGTAAGAAATTGTTTACTTGTACAGAAATTCGTACAATCTAAACATGCATTTGCGTGAGGACATGGTCCTGCAATTACTGGTAACCGACAATAGCCATTAGGAAGTGCCTGTGCATTGATATTCTTTTTAAACCATTGAAGATCTGTATTGTCAGCTTCAGTATTTTCCTCACTTAAATCCAGAATGCTACCGTTATTCGTTACTAAGGTTTCCTTAAATTTCGTAAATTCCTTCTTTAGGGTTTCATCAAAAATATGTGCATATCTTGCCGTCATTTCCGGTGATTCGTGACCCAAGAACTTCTGGACAATATGTTGTGGCACTCCGTTATTTATCATTCTAGTGCCAACTGTATGCCGAAAGGCATGAGCATGAAAACGAAAAATTTCTCCGTTGCTGTCCGTTATCTTTTCTTCATAAGCTAGTTCATTTAATTTAACCCTAAAGGTATCTTGTTTCAATGGTGAGCAATCTTTTCGGGGAAACACATATACACATCCATCATCGAGTTCATCAGCCACCCTTTGCTCTTGAACTAATATCAATGCAGCAATTTCTTTAGAAATAGGAATGATATGCTCTTTCTTCATTTTCCACTGATAATACTTTAAAAAGCAATCCCCTTCTTTATCGGTTATGACGCTCCCTTTTTTCAATGTACAAAGTTCACTGATACGCATCCCGCATTCTTGAAGTACCATAACCATTGTAGCAATATAAGGTTCCAATTTATCTAATTTCCCATTTAATTGTTCAAGTATATGTTCATCAATATAACGTGGTAGTGCCTTCGGCACTTTAGGGTAATCTTCTTGAAAGATAAGGATCTTAGAAGGTGTATCCTTCCAGTCATATCTTTGAATTGTAGTAAAAAAAACGTCTAAAGTAGATATTCGTCCAGTTACAGTACTGGGTTTTAAACCTTTTAAATTAATATAATTAAAATATTGCTCAATTTCATTTCTAGTTAATTGATGAATCCTTTGTATACCTTCACAATTTTTGTTCATGAAATTAAAAAATTCTTTTAATTTTGAAGCTATATCTACTACGTGAGAAAAGCTAGCTGTGTTTAACATTAGTTTACAATATCGCTTAACTATTTCTTTAAAATAATTATTCTTAAAACCCTTAAAGTTGATCGTATATTCGTAGGATGTTGGGTTTACCTTATCTTCCGGTAATGATAATTTTCTTCGATTCCAAACATCTTTTTCCCATTCTTCCCCATCAAAATAGAAGTCCTCATAGAATTCCATAAACTGCTTAAGATGAGTAACGTAATAGGAATTCGCATGTACAGTAACTTTCTGCTGATTTACATCAAGTTTGTAATTAGTAGTCGTAGTTTTTACTTTTTGTTCTGTTAAGTAGGTCCGGTATTCTGTCAAAGCTTTTTTTATAGGCACTTCGGTTATCGATGTAATATTAGGATATTTTAAATTTAAAAATCCCATCATCCGGCTTATCACTGTTCCCTTTCTAATCCAAACGGATTTTGCATTCCAAGCTCCATTATTCAAGTGAAGGTAATAAAAATATTTTAATTCTGTTTTCAACCAGACATTTTCCACCTTATCGAAATTTACCCAACGATTTCTTAGTGACGGATTCTTACTTAACTCAATTGCACTAGGATGCGGACAAATTCTTATATCCCATCTATCTGCTGCCCAATAACCTTTTAAAACACTTGTCATATTAGCTATTTTTTTATTAATCTCTGTACTAGCGATAAGCTTTCGATTAGTTGCTACACTTGGAAATTTCATTGTCATGTTTCTCTCCCTTGAAGATACTTTTTATATTCATTCTTCATATCTTGATCAGAAAGATGAACATACGTATCAAGTGTTGTTTGTACATGGGCATGCCCTAATCTTTTTTGTACATATGCAGCATCCCATCCACTTCTAATAAGCTCTGTGGCATGCGTATGACGTAATATATGGGCAGTGAAAGTAATCCCTGTCCGTTTTCCTAGTCTTCTTATTAAGTCTAATACACTTTGATATTTTAGAGGGTGGCCAAAATAAGAATCTTTAAGATTAATAAATATATAATCATGATCTAAATCTTCCCCATATTCATGTACTAAGTAATCGGTATATAATGCCATTAATTCCTTACTTACATCAATAGTTCTTTCTTTTTTAAGTTTAATATAAGCTCCATTTTCATTATGATCTCTTGGCCTGATGTTAATCTGGTTATCCCATGTTGAAATATCTTCAATACGAAGGGATAATGCTTCTCCTATCCGAAGTCCCCCTTCATACATAAGCATAATAAGTAACTTATCTCTTTTGGTATGACATGCCTCAATTATTGCTTTGACTTGTCCATGTTCTAATACTTGTACAAGTTTCTTTTTGACCCTAAGCTTTAAAATATTTTTTTTATAGGATCTACCTTTAGAAATATGGTGAAGAAACCCCTTAAAGTTTCTTCCTCTTGCTTCTTTAGACATATCTATAGCTTTAAAATTTTCTGTGCGATTTAAATACTCTAAGAAACTAGTTACAGCGTTAAGTATGGAATTAACTGATGTTTCCTCTCTTTTAGCCTTCTTTGGTTGTATATCTATTACCTTTAAATGCCCTGCTGGATTTCTTAACCATCCTACAAAGTTTGCTAAATCCTCAAATTGTAAATCTCCTAATTCGATTCTACTTTGGCTCATAAATTCATAAAACAGCTTGAGATGATAACAATATGTTTTAATGGTATTTGGAGCTTTGCCCGTATTATCCAAGTACTTTATAAATCGCTTAACCGGTTCTATCACTTCAAATTCTTTATCTAGCAGTATGTATAACGGATATGATTTTTCCTCCACAATTACTTTCTGAACCTTCATCTTTCCACCACCTTTAAATACTTTAACTACTATTAATAATACCCTTATATATTTAATAGTTAAAGCACTGTAATTAAAAAATCCTAAACTTCGAGTACTTAGAGTACTCTAGTTTAGGATACTATGTTTAAC
>NZ_JBOZWO010000084.1:0-5944 GCF_050864975.1 Paenibacillus sp. GXUN7292
ATAATTTTGTTTTTTGGGGCATTTCAGCGTAATGTGTATGATTTTTCATATACAATTTTGTTTTTCGGGGCATTTTAGCGAAATGTGTATGAAATTTCATATACAATTAGCCGTTTTAGGTAGCGCCGACCGATTCTGTATGGTTTTTCATATACAATTTTGTTTTTTGAGGCATTTCAGCGAAATGTATATGAAATTTCATATACAATTAGACGTTTTGAGGTAATATCGACCGGCTCTGTATGAGATTACTTCATTCCAAAAGTCAGTACAAACAACCGCACACTAATAAGCACACTCTTACTCTACTGCTTCCTGCTTACACTCATGCTATACAAGGGCCACCGCCATAATGGCCGATTCTACATCCTACACTATCTACACTATCACTTTACTGCTTCCTTTGCTCCCTTATATTCCATGGCATTGTCCATTGTTCCCGTTCTGGTCGACTAGACCTGCAACTTCCTGCTTCCATCTGCCGCCTACTCCGAAAAGGGGCCAGGGCTAGCGAATAGCCTTCGCCGCCCTGGCCCCGATCCTCCAGCTTCCTATTACTGCAGCCCCCGGTAAGCAACCTTGCCTTTACCAGCTGGTCCAACAAGATTGGCTTGCCCGTAGCCGTACACCTGCTGTCTGACACCGTCAAGGGCAGGATCAACATACTGCAAAAACCAATCCTCCAGCCCGGCGCGCATTTCCTCCAGCCTCTCTTGGTGCTCTGGCTGATCGATCAAGTTATGCTTCTCCTCCGGATCGTCCTGCAAGCTGAACAGCTCATGCGGCCCGTACGGATAACGGTGCACATACTTCCATTCCTTGCTGCGTATCATCCGAACTGGCCCGTACTCGTCAAAGATAACGACATGTTTATGCTGCGACTTGGATTCGCCCAGTAAATACGGCAGAAAGCTCGCGCCCGGCAAACTGTCATCGCCATGAGGCGGCAGTCCTGCATATTCCAATATCGTCGGCATGAAATCGTAGCCGCTTACGAGCTCATCATTAACGGCCCCTTGAGGAATGCGGCCAGGCTGCGAGAAGATAGCCGGAACCTTAACGGAGGTGTCGAACATATTTTGCGGGAAGGTCCCGTTGCCTTTTCCCCAAATGCCATGATGACCGCAATTGTAGCCATTATCGCTCATAAAGCAAATCATCGTATTTTCACGCATGCCCGTTTGCTCAAGCTGATCGATAATCCGCCCAATATTTTCATCCATGGCTGTAATAGCGGCAAAATAGCCCTGCAGATTCGTATTCCGGTCATCCCAGTACGGCTCTGACTTGATTTGCCACGGGTGCTTCGGCTCTCGCGGACAAGAGTCAAATTCGCAATCAGCATAAGAATCAACCAGATGCTGCGGATGATTGTTAATCCACGGGGTATGCGGAGCCGTATAGTGCACGCTTAAATAAAAAGGCTGCTCCGCACTTTGCTTGGCAAGAAATGCAATGGCATCATCCGTGATCAAATCGGTCACATAGCCAGGCTCCTGTACAGGCTGTCCATCTCGTATCATAGGAGCGTTATAGTAACTGCCTCCCCCGAACTGATGAACATACCAATGACTGAAGCCCTTTTGTGGATTTATGCTGTCACCCAGATGCCATTTGCCGCTTAATCCGCATACATAGCCATTGTCAGCAAGCATTTCTGTATAGGTTGGCTGTCCTTGCAAATACTGAATAGCGTTTTCCCCCATATTGCCTTCGCAAATCCAGTCATGAACGCCATGCTGTGATGGTATGCGGCCTGTAAACAGCGAGGCGCGCGCTGGCGAGCATACAGGAGAGGTGCAGAAGAAATTCGTAAAACGAATTCCTTCTGCTGCCAGCCGATCCAGGTTAGGCGTTCTAATATCGGTATTGCCCGCGCAGCCCATTGCCCATGATCCCATGTCATCGCAAAGTATGAATACAATATTAGGCTTGCTGCCCATCATTGAAGCCATATTTCCCACTCCCTGCTATTACTATTATTTCTGCTGAGCCTCATAGGCTGCATTTACAGCAGCAAGCACTTTATCGCCGCCCTGCTCGCGCCATTTTTTAGACAGCTCAGCTAGACCCTTATCAATATCCACCTTACCTGCGATCATATCAAGATAGTACTGATTTGCAAGCTCGCTAAGAATGCCCGCTCCAAACACGCCGCCCATTTCAATTTCTTCAGGAGTCGTTGTATTAACCAAATTTGGTACCAAATTACTTGTTGCAATTTCTACTGACTGTTTTGCACGATCGGCCTGCGGTTCTGTCTGTGGCAAATAATTTCTAGTCACCGGCCAAACTACGTTGCCCCATGCCAGCGGATGCGCCCAGCCATTGGATGCGAAATTATCCTTCGCGCGTTCTTCCTCATTATAATTAATTTTGTCGCCGTCTTTCGTGTAATGAATGCCTTCAAAACCTAGCTCCAGCAATTCTCTGCCTTCAGGGGAAAGCATAAATTCTATAAACTGAGCAGCTTTCTTTGGATCCTTCGCTTTCGTTGTAACAGCTGTAAACAATCCGCCTTTTTTGTCCCCTACTACACCGTGCGTGCCTTCTGGTCCAGCCGGCGGGTCAATAAAGCCCAGTTTTCCTGTTGGCGTCAGCTCCTGCAAGCTTTTTTCAAGTCTGTTTACGTGTCTGAATAGCGGAGCAATCATAAATCCGGCCTTGCTTTGGAATAACTTCTGTTCACGTTTCTGAGTATCATTAAGCAAGAACTCAGGATCAATCAGTTTTTCTTCCCACAGCTTATGAATATACTCTACCCCTTGCTTGAACGCAGGATGCTCAAATACAGGCGCTACTTTGCCGTTATCATCCAAAATCCAATCACCATAAGGTAAGCCGTACGCATAGAAAATAAAGTTGAACGAGCTGTTAAAGCCGTTTTCTTTTGCACCCGTCAAGCCATACGTATCATTCACACCGTTTTTATCCGGATCTTTGGTTGCAACCGCTTTTAACGCTTCGTAAAATTCATCCAATGTTTTTGGCGGCGCAATATTTAACTCCTCCAGCCAGTCAGCGCGGTAAGTCATAGTTGCGTTCGACTTCTCTTCTATAAATGGATATCCGAAATATTTTCCGTCAACAGCAGTCCAGGAAAATTTGTCTTCCAGCTTTTCTCTTACTGTAGGCATATCTGGCAAATAATCGTTCAGAGGAACAAGCAAGCCTTCCTCAATCCATTGGCTGAGTGAAGAGGATGGGTATTGCGCTGTCACCACATCCGGGAAGTCGCCTGTAGCCATTGCCACATTGATTTTTTCAAAGCCGCCCTCCGGCACAAATTTAATTTCAAGTTCGATACCTAAGCGCTTGTTGATTTCTGCAATAATACGATCCCCCGGTTGGATTGGCTTGGCAGCCGAATCGCCAGGCGTCAAATAAACGATCTTAACCGGTTCTCCACTTCCCGAATCCGTCCCAGAGCTTTGCGGCTTTGTTCCTCCATTATTGCTGGAGCAGCCAACTAGCAAGGTGAATGCAAGAATGAAGCATATAATAGATACCTGTGTGCGTGAAGCATTCTTTTTCATGAAAAATCCCCCTATAATATTCTAATGATCAGCTACTCTTTTACTGCTCCAAGTGTTGCTCCCTGTACAAAATAACGTTGGAAAAATGGATATATCAGCATTACCGGAATAGTAGAAATCATAATCGAAGCCATCTTGATCGATTGCCCGAGCAGGAAAGGACTGTCTCCCCCTGATTGATACATCGCTTCATTATCAATAAGCATCGCTCTCATAAATAATTGGAGCGGCCATACGCTTTTGTCCGTTACATACATAACGGCTGTAAAAAATTCATTCCATTTGGCTACCGCGTAAAATAGTGAAATTGTCGCAATTGCCGGCATGGATAATGGCAGCACAATTTGAAATAATATACGATAGTCTCCGCAGCCGTCAATACGTGCTGCTTCCTCCAGACTTTCAGGCACAGAGGCCATAAACGTACGCATAATGATCAGATTATACGTCTGAACCATCAACGGCATAATCATCGCCCACACCGTATTCATCATTCCCAGCTCTTTTACCACTAGATAGGTTGGTATTATACCACCACTGAACATCATAGTAAAAACAATTAAAAACATAATGACTCTGCCGCCTGGCAAATAGTTTTTCGATAATACATAAGCTGCCAGTGTTGTTACAATCATGCTCAATATTGTACCTACAACCGTCACAAATATACTAATTCCGTAAGAGCTCCAAAGCTGGTTCATACCTATAATGTACTCATAAGCCTCAAATGTAATCGTTTTCGGAATTAAGTGTAAATTAGATGCCATGCTCTCGCTAATCGGTGTAATCGATACAATTAATGAATCCCAGAATGGAAACAGGGTCAGCAAAGTGATCAACGTTAAAAAGGTGTAATTGCATGTTTGAAATATTTTAGCGCCTAAACCGGCCTTGTCCATAGTTTCTCTACCTCCTGCGCCTAACCAAAATGACTAATATTGAACGCTATCTAAAATAAACAGCCTCGCCGTTCTTTGTAAAAGCTAGAATATGCCTTGATCACCCTTCATTCGGGATAGCTGATTCGCGATGACCAGCAGCACAAAGTTAATGATGGATTTGAACAAGCCCAGTGCAGCTGCAAGGCTGAACTTTCCATCCGCAAGCCCTGTTCGATAGACATACGTATCAATAATATCGGCCACACGGTAAACGCCGGAATGATAAAGCACAAAAATTTGCTCAAAGCCAGCTTCCATCAAGCTTCCGATTCTAAGAATAAGCAAAATCATAATAGTCGTGCGAATGCTTGGCAAGGTAACATGCCATATTCGCTGCATTCGATTGGCTCCGTCCATCCAGGCCGCTTCATACAAGGAAGGATTTACTCCAGCAAGCGCCGCCATATAGATAATCGTATTCCAGCCGAACTCCTTCCAAATCATCGATCCTACAAGCGTGGAACGGAAATACGCTTCATCGCTTAAAAAGCCGATACTATTACCTCCTAATGATCGAATAATTTGGTTAACAACTCCATCATCAGTAGACAATAAATTAATTAGCAGCCCGCCCATAATGACCCAAGAAATAAAGTGAGGCAAATAAATAATGGTTTGAACGGTGCGTTTGAATGCCATTTTGCGTACTTCATTAAGAAGCAGCGCAACAAATAACGGCAGCGGAAAACCGAAGAATAAGCGATACAAGCTTATTACAATCGTATTCCAAAATACTTCCCAAAACTTATCCAGCTGCAGCAGCGCTTCAAAATGCTTGAAACCAACCCAGGGGCTACCATGAATCCCCTTTATAATGCTGAATTGTTTAAAAGCAATCGTTGCGCCGTACATCGGATAATAATGAAATATTAAATAGTAGGCGATAGCTGGAAGCAGCATCAGGTATAAATTGCGGTAGCGAATAACTTTCCGCAAGCCTTCAAATCTGCTCCGTTTTACATGAACGTTCAGTCTTGTTGTAGGGGCTTCCAAATTGGCGAGCCTCCTTTCTTTTCGTTTTTGTAAGCACTTTCAGCATAAGTCTGGAAAAGGCTTTCAACAAGAATCAATCGATCGCATCAGGCTGAAATTACGAAAAGAAAGCGGTATCATTATATCAGATCCGATTCACTTCTTATAAAAATGGTTGATTTTACGGGATTAATTGTAGATAGGTCAATAAGCAATCGAAAGGGAGGTTACTACAATCAAGTTTGGGATTCCGACCGCTGTTATCGTCCAATTCTTTTGATGAAATAACCCCTGTAAAGGATTAAATTGGCCTACAAAGGCGGCGCTGCCGCTTCTCCATTCCCAATCTTGCTCTTCGTTCCCCTTTCGTTTTGCTTGCCAATAGTTGCCCACAATTAATCGACATCCTCCCTGGACACGCTATCCGACCGAAATCGGACGTCCCTAGCTGGTCAGTCGTTCCGTTATTACGCCCGAATTCGCAGTTTAGAAGCG
>NZ_JBOZWO010000085.1:0-5836 GCF_050864975.1 Paenibacillus sp. GXUN7292
TAGGACTTGACCAAATGTGATTGATGCCTATGCCTTTTGGGAGTTGTAACGGTTGTGACTATATAGCCCCCTAATCCATTTGGACACTCCAAATCATATAAGATACACTAAAGAAAGTGGTGGAGTGATTCATGAAAAGACGATTTCGATGCCCTGTTCAAACGAAAAAGGAGTTAGTGGTGGAGGTGTTAGCTGGCTACCGTGTAGAGGTAGTAGCAAGACAACATGGCATAGCTCCTAGGACGTTAAGCAACTGGGTGCGTCAATATCAGGATGAGGTGGATGATCTAATGGCTAAAAGAAAGAACGATGTAGAACAACTGAAACAAGATGCTACTCGCCTTCATGAAATCGAGAAGAAGTATAACGACGCCATGAAGATCATTGGCGAGAAAGAACTTGAAATCAATGTACTCAGAGACTTAGTAAAAAAAAAATATCCCGACTGGAAGTAAGCATCTACTGGATTGGGAAAGGCTATCCGGTACGCACAGTATTAAGGCTTTGTGGTGTTCCTCGTTCTTCTTACTATTACCATTTGAAACACCCAGAGCGCCGTACGCCTGTAGGAAAAGGTCGACCTATTCCGGGATACTCCTATGACCAAGCTGGAAAAGTCGTTTCAGACATCCGAATTAAAGGCTATTTGAGATGTTTAGTTAAAGGCCCTCATGGGGCATGCGGATATCGAAAATTAACTATCCTATTACGTCGAAAACACAAATTAATTATTAATAAGAAAAAGGTTTATCGTTTGTGTAAAGAGCTACAAATCCTCTCTCCTCAGCGCGTCATTAAGCATCCTGTACCGAAAAAGATTGCTCATAATCGCGTGGTTACTGGACCGAACCAACTGTGGCAGATGGATATCAAGTACGGATATGTAGCTGGAAAACGGCGCCACTTTTACTTAGCTAGCATCATTGATGTGTTCGATCGGAATATTGTGTCTTACCACAAGGGAAAGACCTGTCATACTAAGGACATCCTGCAGACGTTGCAAAAAGCACTAATGAAGCGACACATCCATGCCCAAGCACATCAACTGGTAATTCGTACAGACAATGGGCCTCAATTCATAAGCCAAGCCTTTCATACTTATTGCGAACAACAAGGGGTTGAGCATGAGCGAATTCCCAACCAAACACCAAACAAAAACGCATTTATTGAGTCCTTCCATAGCATTTTAGAAATGGAGTGCTATCGCCGTAATTGTTTTGAAACCTATGAAGAAGCATATATGGAAGTCGACCGATTCATTCGTTTTTACAACAATGAACGTTTACATGGAAGCTTAGAAGACTGGCCGCCAAGAGAATATTTAAAACGTGTAAACAACGGCCTTATTGATCCACCAAAAATTGCGCTATGATACGATTCAGTGAGTATTTACATGAAAGTGTCCAAACATAAGGGGTTGAACCGGTGAGCGGCGCTATTACGCGTAAAAACCCCCTTTTGGAATTGTAACGGTTGTGAATGACGTTATTTGCGAACAAATGACCAGATAGGCCGCATTTCATAGCCAATAAGCTCGCTCACAACCGTTACATTTTAAAATGCCGCTTTTTCGGTAAAATAGCGTTTGTGGCAACCGTTAGAATAAAAAAGATGTGATTATGAGCGCCTTTTTGGGCAATAAGAAAAAAAGGTGGAGAGCGGTCGGAACTTGATCGCACTGGCCGCCCTTTCATTTGCTTTTTGCCTTATCTATAATTAATCGACACCTTCCAAAAGTGAACTATGCGCCTCCAGCTGCAAGCTTGGAGGTTTATTTTTATACTCGAAAAGTATTGTCATTTTTCAGTTACTTGTAATACAATGTAGTGGAAGCTTGCAATACAAGTTACATAAAAACAAGGGTACTGTCGGTCTGTTGACCATTTATCCTTGAATGGCGGTGTTAGAAGAGTTGATCAATAAGACGCAAATGCTTAAAGGGATTTTAGAAGGCTGTGTATTAAAAATATTAAATGAAAAATCCTGTTACTCGCAGGAGCTGGTTCAGACGCTTAGGGAGAGAGGATTTGAAAATATAAGTGAAGGAACGCTATTTCCGCTGCTGCTTCGGTTAGAGAACGAAGGGTTATTTGAAACGAAGAAGGTGCAGTCGAGCCTTGGCCCTAATAGAAAATACTATAGCTTAAGCAGTAAAGGAAAAGATGAGTTAGCTGAGTTTATTGGGGTTTGGAATGAGTTCAAGTTAACGGTCGATCATATTTTAAGGACAACGGGGGATTAAATATGGGTAAAGCTGCTAGAGAGCAAATGCTTAAAGGTGAATATAAGGAACTTTATAATCGCGTAGTAACGCTGCTTAAAGAAGATGTCCAGCCTGGCGAAGAAAGAGATCGTGCTATCTCTTCCATGCTTCAATTACTATTAGAGGCGGAGGCTGAGCAGCGGCCTGTCCCGGAACTGTTTCCGGAAGGATTTGAAAGTTTTTATCAAGAGTTAGTCGAAGCATTGCCTGTTTATACACGTGAAAGCCGGTCGGTTAAAAAACGCAAAGCCAAGATGATGCTGGGTGCTGCTGCTTCAGTATTGTGCTTGACGATAGTTCTAGGAGTGCTGTGGCAGACGGGATACATAGGTATGTGGAGAGAGGGTATCGCTTTTGCGGCAGGTTCGCTTGATAAGTATAGTTATGACCATGGCGTAATCGATGGCGAGTTTGAAATTACGATTGACTTGAACGATTTAGACAGCAATAAAGGAAAAGTATTGTACGATAAGGATGGACTGCTAATAGATGTGGCTGTTGTTGATGAGGTAGGCCTAATGGGAGGAGGATACCGCATTCATTTTCGCTCCCATGGCAAATACAGCTTGAATCAGGCAACACTAGTATCAGGCAATAAACATTATGCGACAGAATCACGCTGGTACTCGTCCTCAGTCGATGCTGAGCTTCGCTCAGAATATAACGGGAAGCAATATAAGGGGAGCGTTATGGGAGGCTCTGCTCTAAATTATAAAGATGGGGACATGTTTTCGTTTTATCTCTTTCCTCAGGAGGCCTATAAGAGCGGTGAGGTAACCTTGAAAGAAGATGGTAATGTCAAAGTTATCGTTTCGAATTTGAGCCTGAATCAATGGAATAAGAAATAAGGAGCTGGAACATGAGCGAGCATGACACTATAAACCGTACAAAATTGCCTAATACCGTAAGCAGCATCGTTCGGGAATTAACACAGTTAAATATTGCAAAGGGTGATAATCTTCTCGTTCATTCCTCGTTGTCCAGTCTTGGCTGGGTGTGTGGAGGGGCGCAGGCGGTTGTGGAGGCATTACTGGAATCGGTTGGAGACCGAGGTACGTTGACTATGCCTGCACAAAGTGGAGATTGGAGTGATCCAAGCGAGTGGGGGAATCCGCCAGTACCACAAGAGTGGTTTCAAACTATTTATGAAGAAATGCCAGCTTTCGATGCTGCGGTAACGCCAACGCGGGGAATGGGAAGCATTGCTGAGCTGTTTAGAACCTATCCTGGAACTTTAAGGTCACAGCACCCGCAGGTTTCTTTTTGTTCAAACGGCAGCATTGCCGAGTATATAATAGCTGACCACCCGTTAACCCCGCAATTTGGTGAGGATTCTCCCCTTGGCAAGCTTTATAATAGCGGCGCAAAAGTACTTTTGTTAGGAGTCGGTTTCGATTCCTGCACAAGCTTTCATCTGGCTGAGACCATGCTTGCTAATATGCCTGTAAAAAAGATGGGGACAGCCATGTTCGACGATGGGGAGCGGGTGTGGAAGTGGTTTGAAGACTACGCTTATGATGCAGGTGATTTTGCAGAGCTGGGTAAGAGCTTTGCAGAGGCGGGGGCTGTTCAGCGCGGGAAGATAGGCGAGGCAGAATGTATGTTTTTTGACTTGAAGGAAGCAGTTGATTTTGCATGTCTATGGCTGGAAAGGCATCGGTTTTCTAGGGAAATCCGCCCCTAGTAGGTAACGTTATATGAATGAAAACATGAGACGAATTTGCGATAAAAATGAGATCCGATTACGATTACTGTCCTTTACAATATTAGAAGGTGGCGGAGCTTTAAAAAAGTGTCCAAAGGGTATCGTGGACGGTTCCTAAGAAGAAATGGGCAGTCGGAAGGGAGAAGGAGGACCTTTTACTTATGAATATGCAGGAAAGACTGAAGCCGATGGAAAATAAATTAACGCTTATTATCGCATTCATTTTTTTACTATCACTCGGCGTCGTAGCTGGACAATATGCCCAAGCAAACGAGAGGGGTACCATTTTTACAGATATAGAGCCAGGCAGTGAATATGAGGATGCTTTGGCAAGCCTTGTGCAACAAAAAATTATTTTGGGCTATTCGGATGGAACCTATCGTGCCTCGGAAAAATTGAATCGTGCGCAAGCAGCGATAATTCTCGCTAGAGCTCTACAGCTCAACTTGGAAATGGCAGATAACCCCGGCTTCCAAGATGTGAATGAAAGCTCCACATATTACAAGCCGATTGCTGCTGTAGTAAGTGCCGGGATATTCCAAGGGTATTCAGACGGAACATTCAAGCCCCACCAATTGCTTACACGTGCAGAAATGGCAAAGATTCTCGTCATTTCCTATCAGTTTCCAGAAGAAAAATTAGCGGTAAACCCTTTTAAGGATGTTCCTTCAGCGAGTTGGTATGCCCCTTACGTGACCTCGTTGCTACAAAATAAGATTACATTAGGAACTTCACCGACAACGTACTCGCCGAACGAAGCCGTTAATCGTGGGGATATGGCGTTATTTATATACCGTTGTCAATTGGCGCAACAACTGACGGAGCGGATAATCGAGTCTAAAGTGACGACAATCACTTCAGATTCCGTTCAACTGGGTAACGATAGCTTTTCGTTATCTGACGATCAAAAGGCTTGGATTACGCCTGAAAATCTTTCGATATTAAAAAACTCACGAATAAAGGCTCACATTATTGGAGGAAAAATAAGCCGTATTGAATCAGTTACTATTTATGCAGATGGGCGATTACATGATGATAAGGCAAATTCAAATGTAGTGTTATCAGGTAATGGAGCTGTTATTGGTGCTACCATGATTATAAAAGGCGACCATTTGTCCATTAAAGACGCCACTATAACAGGAGATCTTATAATAGAAAGCGAAGTCCAAAACAGCTTTTATGTTGAAAATGTACTGGTGAAAGGTTCAACGATACTATTAAAGCCACGAGAATTAGTTACATCGAAGCTGTATAGCTCAATTGTTTCGTTAGATAACAAAAAGAACGATCTTCCCAATTTACATTTTCATAAATCAATCCTGCAATCTGTTAAAGTGGCCTTGGAGGGCTCCACCGTTACGTTGACAGGTGAAACCAAAGTTAATGAAATAGATCTTTTAGTTGACGCTAGTATCGAGGCGGACGCAAGTATTGGCATCCCCATCGTCAGAGTTGGAACAGGATCCTTATACACAGTGTTAAATGCAAGGATAGATTCTCTTTTCATAGAAAATACGAATAGTAGAATTACCCTTGGAAACGAAGCTAAAATTGAGGATTTACGCTTAGAACTG
This sequence comes from Paenibacillus sp. GXUN7292, assembly GCF_050864975.1. Lineage (NCBI taxonomy): Bacteria > Bacillati > Bacillota > Bacilli > Caryophanales > Paenibacillaceae > Paenibacillus > Paenibacillus sp. GXUN7292. The sequence goes on from NZ_JBOZWO010000085.1 coordinate 5,543, forward strand.
AAAAACAATGTGAAATTAATTTTTCTCAATTATGAGCTGATAAAACACAAAATTATTAGAATTAATGGCGTACTAAATATCGATTTGCAGCCTTCGGCTGGCGGAACACCGAACTCGGGAGAAAATTCTAATTTAATTGCAGCCAAAAATGCTGTTGCTTCTTTATTCAGGGACAGTACCAAAACAGCTTTAAAAGCTAGTGTGGATCAAGCCGCTATTGACGCTGCTAAAGCAAAAGTCGATCTAGTGGCGGATAGTGCGGAAAAGTCTACTTTGCTCGCAGATATTCAATAT
>NZ_JBOZWO010000086.1:0-5087 GCF_050864975.1 Paenibacillus sp. GXUN7292
ATCTACGTTCCACGTCATGAAGCCGCTAATTTTATCGTTGATCGTCGTACCTGCCTTGGCGTAAGGCGCATAGCGCGATACCCATTCTTCATTGGACAAATCGGCAAAGTATTTTTCCGGCAAATATTTATGTGCTCCTGAGCCTGCACCGACCATGAATATATCCGGCACTTCGCCGGAAGTCATTTTGGTTTTCAAAACGTTGGCGTACTGATCATCAGGCACCACCTGCAAATCGACTTTAATGCCCGTTTCTTTTGTAAAGGCCTCAATTAATTCCGAGTCTACCTTCGATCCTTTATTCACCCAGTTTTGCGAGGCAACAAAGGTCAGCGTTACATTTTTCTTTTCTTCACCGTTATTTGTCGCCGCAGGCGTTTCGGTATTGCTTGAGCTTGGATTATTGCTTGGGCTATTGCTTGGATTATTGCCTGTTTTTGATCCGCACGCCGCCAGAACAACAACCAGGCAAAGCATAAGCAGACTGATGATCCATCCTCTTGATCCCATTTTTTTCATTTCTGAACCTCCCGTTAGTCATTGATCTGATCTCATTCCTACAAATAAATTGTAATCCCTTTCAAATCGGTATTGAATATCGATTACTGACATAAAACTGTGGATATTATTGACCTCTTGCATTTCTGCTTTCATTAAGCAAACCTATTTTCAAAAAAATAGACTTCCCGTCATGTTCAAACTGAACATCTGGGAAATCTATTTTTTATTTCGCTTATTCTGTTAATGCCATTGCAATTATACGATACAGCATAACAGCAGTCTCAGCACGTGATGCTGTTTTCTTTGGCAGCAGTTGATTATTATTTCCAGTAACCAAATTTAAATGAACTAGCGTTGCTATACTAGTTTTCGCATAGCCTGCCACTTGCCCGCTATCTTTGAATGAATCTAGCAGGGCCTGCTTCGCTGCTTCATCATTAAGCTTTGTAAGACGCAGCACACGATCCAGAATTACAAAGAGCTCCTCACGCGTAACTTCTGCCTCAGGTCTGAATTCGACAGACGAAACTCCTTGAATAATCCCTAATCGCTTGGCTATAGCTACTTCGTTATAGTAATATGCCGATTCGCTGACATCAGCGAAATTGGAATCCGCCTCTGCTGTCAATTGGAACATACGCACTAGCATCATAACGAGGTCAGCACGCTTCAAGCCTTTCTGAGGGGCAAATTGTTCAGAGCCTATTCCATGCAGCACGCCTCGAGCCGCAAGAGCCTCAATTGCTTCCTCAGCCCATTCATATTTTAATATATCTTTAAATTTCTTCTCTGAATATACAACTTCATATTCGTATTCAGCTGAACCTTTCACCTTTACAATTCCAGTCTTGGCATCATAATGGCTAAAAACAACGGCTGTTCTCGTTCCATCTTTACCTACTTTTACAACGGAAACGGATCCTGGCACTTCAAGCTGTTCAGCCGTAGGTTTGAATAAAAGCTCAATAATTCCCTCTTTCGCTTCTGGTTCTGGTTCTGGCTTAGGTTCTGGATCCACTGGCGTCACTATAGGACCAGTCCACCCTCCTCCGCTTTTCGGTTTGACTGTCACATTGGCTATTGCTTTTATAGCTGTCCCTTCAACTGTTCCGCTTACTGTAAAAGCCCCTTCTGCTTCATAGTCGCTAGGCTGGATCGCCTCCCATACTACAGCGGCATTCGCAGTACTTCCATCCGAATAAGTGACAACAACGCTTGACGGCAGAACCGGTGCTGTTCCTTTCGTCGTTTCTACGTTTACAGCAGCTATTTTTTCTATTTGGGCAATGCCTGGCACAAGCACTTCAAATTCAACAGTTTCCGCTTTACTGTTATCATATTGGCGTGTTACCTCAAGCACTACTTTCACCATTGTATCCTCTTTAGGAGCAATAATTGCTCCGTCCGGCTGAATGATATCTTCATGATCGGAGTACTTCACAGCAATCGTAAAACCAAATGGCATATCAGGAAGCGTTAGCACCTTGTCTTGTTTGGCAGGAGCTTGAATCGCGTCCACTTCGTCTGCAATCGTATAAGGACTGATGGATTGTACAACGATAGCGCCCATATCCGGTGCATAGCCATCTGGATTATACAGTTCGACTCGATTCATGCCTTCCTTCATCGGCACTCTAATCTTCTTTCTCTGGACATCCTGCCAACTGGAGCCTGTTAACGATACGGCTATGCCTTCTCCGTCATTTGCCCGAACAAATACGGTTCTTGGCTGAGCAGTTGCGTATTCTAACGTAAGCTCATATAAGCTGTCACCCGGCAGCATTATATTTGTAAAAGCGGCAATATTGTCGTTTCCTTGCTCGCCGCCTACATATCCAAGAGCATAGCCTGTCATATAAAATGTATCTTCCTTAAGTCGCGCTTGGCCAGACAGGACAGCATCTTTCGGGCTATACACCTGTTCTATATTTTTAACGCTTCCTTCTGGCACAGTAACGGCAATTGGCGCAGTATAAGCGATCGCTCCGTCTGAAAGACGTTTAACCTGGAGCACAATCATTACTGTTGTATCTGCCATTGGAGGAGCTATTCTTCCATTTAAATCAATGACATTCAGCTGATCCGACTTTGCCATCTCTACTTTATACCCTTCTGGAACCGTTGGCCATTTAAGTTTCTGAACATCTCTTTCAATCGTCGGTACAGAAGTTATACTGGCTGCAAGCTCTTGCAGCGGATCGAGGACTACTGGTGCATCTGCCGGTGTCAAATAGAACGCCTGCCCTGGCAGCAAAGATAGACGAATTTCTCCATCCACGATAGCCGCGTCCTGTTGGATAAGACGTGGCAGCCCCATTCCGATTTCAAATATATGCACGCGCTCAACATCCGACCATTCCAACGGCAGCTTCCAGCTTCTTTCTGTGTACCCAGATTCGCTGAATGCGATAATTTCACGCGTTTCCTTCTTCCACAATGCTGGAACAAATACGTCTGTGCCATCAACTAATAACACTTCGCCTTGCTTAATTATGGACTTGTCATTTACTTTAGAACTAGTCACTCCACCTGAGAACGCAATGGTATTGGTAGCACTGTCATAAGAAAGCCGGTCAAATTGATTCAAATATTGCCATGGCAGCGTCGTTTGACTGAACTCCTGCAAAAAGCCGGTCAAATGCGTTTTATCCTTCATCACAATATCTTCACCATGCATACTGACGCCTAATAGATCATGGCCTCCTCTACCCCCGACCGCAACCTGCGCAGGCAATTCCATCTGGCTTTCAAGCGAGCGCCAGTCTGCCCACCACGCCATCGGCTGTATGCCATAAAGCGGATCTTCGCGATAAAGCTGGAAATATTCGCTAGTAAAATCTATCCCTTGGTCACGCCAATAGCGAATAATTTTTTTCTGTGTTTCCGTGTCTTGACGGAAGGTTGTTTGATGATATGGGGAAGAATAGTCATCAGGATTCGGCTCACTAGGAATATAGTTAGTTACGAATGCATCGATATGAATAGTACCTCCACGCTTTAGTTGAGGAAGCATCTCCAACAAATCATCGATATTTCTTTTCAACACGCCCGATTCCCATGCACGCGTTAGGTTAATGCGGTAGCTTTGACCGCTCACCCATAGCCCGCCTTTAATCAACTCGCCATGCTCATCCTTGCGGATTAAATCCTTCTCTATGAATTCATCCCATTGCGGGCTGTTCTCATAGGCGTCTGTCATATTAATATGGAGGCTCACTGTTGTGTTGTATTTTACAGCTTCATCCATTAACCATTTAAGACTGTCGAGCGCCGTCGCGTCCTGTTCTCGTTTAAGCTTTGGATTGACTAAATTCCAATCCGGATATTTAGAATCGTGGCCATCATGCTGCCATCCAACCAAATATACGATTTTCGGAATATTACGTGTCATGTTATCCATTTTTTTAATCGCATCGAGTGCCTCTTCTAAATTGAGGTCAACCTGTCCGTTTTTACCCAAAAACAGCTTCATCGTTAAGGTTTGTGTATAATCCCTAATATATGGTCTTGCCGGCTCAGGCTTGATCGTAAATTTCATCTTGTCTATAAAAGTTTCGCCTTCGCGAGATACTGTAACATTAACCTCAATATCTCCAATATCATAAGTGCCAGCCCTGGCCTTTCCGTTCTCCCCGATCACGAAAAGCTTGCTTGGCGCTTCAAATTTCACCGTAGACAATGCATCAGTCAATAAATCAATGGTGTTGCCATCTTCCAGCGTGCCTGTTACTATAAGCTGCGTCTCGCCATCCAAAGGCAGCACATCTTCACTTGCAGATAATGCTATTGAAGCTAGAGGGTTGTCACTCTTAGCTATGAAAGCAACCGTGTGAGTAGTCGTCATGCCATCGAAAGTGACATGAATTTTCGCTTCCCCAGGAAGTGTTGCTGCCTGCTCATAAGTCATTTCTGCTCCCTTGTCCTTAGCCCAATCTGCCAAAATAGCCGATAGTTGCGGGGCCACCGAAGTGCCTTTAGGCAATACAATTAGGTTGGAAGTTTTAAACAGATCATAGTCAGCCGCGGCCAGGTTATCAAGCAGCACTTCAGACAGCTGATTGAGGGATGTGCTCACAAGTTCAACATCTTCAACATTCAGCCAACCGTCAGGCCCGCTCTTAAAAACGATCTCAACCTCTTCCCCTTTTTTAAAAGCGAGGTCAGGCAGCTCCACTAAAGTATACGTATTGCTGTATGCGCTAAACGGAAATGATTTGTCCTTAATTGTCATGGAGCCGCCTGCAGCCCAATTGGACGCATAGGCGGAAAGTTTATATACGCCCGTCTCGGGTATCGTCACCTTTTGCGAAATAGTATGAGTGGTACCTGGATTAATCCAAGCATTCGTGCTGCCAGTACGCGGATTATTAGTAGCAATGCCAGCGGATTGTTCCGGTTCAAAACTCCAATGAGCCTCTCCATCTTCAAAGCTCGGATTCAAAACTAGATTAGATGAACCCGCTGCTTCCGCCTGAGCTTTCCCGGCTGTTAATGTACTTAGCAAAGTAGTAAATACAAGGCATAACATCGTTATTACAGCTATACTTCTTTTAATAGACATGTTGGCCTCCACAATTTAAAATTAC
>NZ_JBOZWO010000087.1:0-4338 GCF_050864975.1 Paenibacillus sp. GXUN7292
CAAAAAAAAACAGCCGGCGGCCTTAAATATTCATTCTCTTGACGAGAAGCATATTAATTGTAAAGGTCACAACATGAAATACCCTTGATCCATCCAAGATCAAGGGTTTCCTGTTTAGCAAAATGGAGCTTTTATTAACTAGTGTGTTAAAATTTTTATTTTAATTATCTTGTTATTTAACCGGTATTCGAGTGCCATTAATAATTATTGCTTTAACTTTGGAAATATCTAAAGGTGCTTTCGTATCCCAATTTGAATTGAAGGTATGTTTATCAGAGTTCTGGCTTCCTCCACCACCTTCCAATGGGATAATACTATCTACTGTTTCAATCTCAAGCAGCATATCACTAACCATGCAATTCTCACCTTTATAGGTACCAATTACTTGTAATCCTAAAGGACTGAGGGTTATATATTCAAAAAGATGACCTTCAACTGAAATATCATTTTTCCAAGTACGTAAATTGGCAGTCGTATCACTTGAATTTGCCGCCACATTCCAGCTGCCTTCAACCCCAGAATAAACGGAACCCGTATAATAAAGAGTGTATTTACTAAGATTTTCGCCACTTACAGGAAATACATATTCCTCATATTTATATTTAGCGTCACCATAATCGTAATTTTTAGGATCAAGAAGGTTATTTTTCTTATCACTGAGAAATACCAAACTATAATCATTGGAGATTAAATTACCGTCTGGACTCTTTAGAGAAAGCATGGCATCACTAGGACCAAACTCTTTATTAAATATGTTTCCTATCTGCACATGCAATTTTCCGTCTATAATACCGATATTTGAAACCCATTGATCTTTTTCACCATGGGGCATGGAAGCATAATCCCCTGGCATAAGTGCCTCTGTTAATGAACTGAGGTCACTTGGTACATTACTGCCCCCAAAAATCTGTGCTTTTTCAATAGGAATCGTTTCTACATCATTAATTCCTGTAAGGGATACGGAAATGGGTTCGTCTATATAGGCTTTTTCGTCAAAATAAACAAGGAAACTGCCAAGCTCCAACGGATCTGTTAATGGTGTGTCTGGGTCAGCCGTTACATTAAACTCATAATAAATGGTATTCGTATCTTTATTAAAATAAAGCATTTTTTGTTTCCATGACAGGCTGGCTGATAAAACTTCGTCTCCACTTTTGGCTCCCTCTTTTGTTTGTGAGCGCATTTTTACATTAAATCCGTCTCTAAAATCAGTTTGTTCCGTCAATCGGTTTTGACCTGTTCTATCCTGAAGAGATAGGTAAATAATCGCCCTATTATCATATTTCTGTGCACCGATAACCTCCATGCGAATTCCTTCGTCCTCACTATAGACTCCTACTGGTTCAACAATTTTACCAAAATCAGGATTAAACCTTTCTATAAACCAATCAAAATTTCCTAAAGATGCAGCAGTTGCACTAGTAACCAATGCGAACGATATCGCAATAGCTGCAATTGTTGACCTTGTCCACCGTTTGCGGCGCCTAGCAGGTATGTCAGCACTACCTTCATACAATCGGCTTTTAACCTGTTCTGCAAGTTTACTTGAATCAACCGTAATTTGGGAGAACATGTCATGTATATGTTTTTCGTCCATATTAAATTTGCCCATAGTTAGACTCCTTTCTACCATATGCAATATTAAGATATTTAACTATTTTATCTTTGGCCCGTTGATATTGCTTGCGTAATGCAGCTGGAGAACTTCCTGTAAGCTGAGATAGCTCCTCGTAGCTCTGCCCATTCATAATCCGCCCATATAACAAGGCGCGTTCCATAGGTTTAAGCTTCTTTAACGCATGAAGCATCTCATCACTCAAACCTTTATCTTTTTCTGGTAAAACGACTTCACTACGAATATCATGAAAATATAGGACCTTATGCTTTTTTAGTTGATTTAAACAGCGATTATATGTAATTTTGTACAACCACGCAGATAGGTTATTGCCATCAAAACTATTCCGATTTTGATAAGCTGAAAGAAAGACTTCTTGTACAATATTTTCTGCTTCATGATAATCACATTGAATCGCTGTTGCATAGCGAAGGAGTTTTTCACCATATAGATTGATTATCTCTTCCAGTTCATCTTCTCCGCCATTAACAAACCTTTTTCCAATGTCTATTTCCTCCATAAGCTCACCTCCTTTTATTTATCAGTCGACTGTACCCTTATAACAGATCAAAGAGCTATTTTGTGACATAATTTTTTAATTTATCGATATTATATTAATTAAAAATGAAAGTGAATAATGCAAGTCAGCTTTTTTCGCTGGCTAAGGGTCATTAATAACTGTTAGAATTCTGCGCAGCAGGAACTCTGAATTTTATAAATTTAATAATAGTATTGATAAACGGCTTCGCGTCCTTCAGTGAAATATAAAAAGCCAACCCGATAGGAGTTGGCTTTTGACTGATTGATTAGTGACTAGTGGTTTGAAGGAAACTATTTGAGCAGCAAGCCTGCATCATTGGTTGGATGATTGTTCTTTTTATTGTGGAAGAGGTGATCCAAGCCTTTGTGCATCCACGGTAGAACATAACGGTCAAGTCCGAAGCGGCCAGCGTTAGCGCCTGCCAAGATAACGATGAAGCCTAGAAGAAGCAGCCAAGGGTTCGTGCTTACAGTGCCGGCGAACATGAACATGAAGTTCATTAAGACTCCGAAGAAAGCGGCTGTGACGGTAAGTGTGCCAAGGATGAGTCCAAGTCCTACTAGAAATTCACCCCAAGGGATTGCAATGTTGATTATTTTGGCGTTTGGTAATGCAATGTGTTCTAGAAAAGCGGTGAAGGTTGGGTAAACGGCCTCGCCAGTTGCTTTATCCATTACCGGGTTATTTGCTGCTGCTGTCAGGAACCCTGTAGCGTCAAATCCTCCGGTAATTTTATGCCATCCAGCTGTTAACCAAGCATATCCAGCGACGAAGCGGACGATTGTGACTAGAAGGCCCGCTATTTTATTTTCTCTCCAAAATTTTAACATGTTACTCACTCCTTATTATTCATTCTCATTTATGAATACATTCCGTTTAGATCAGCTTCTGCTGCTCCGATACTTGGGATTGTCGTCTATTCATCGGAATCACCATCCTCATGTTATGTCTTGATGTTTTGGCTTTGTTGTATTTGATGTCTTAATTATAAAATCTGCACAAACTCTATATTGTGATTTAAATCACATAGTTATGCCGAGAAAGTGACTACTTTGTGAATTAATTCACTTTGTTGTTTAACTCTTGTTACTGGCCCACCTTACCTCTACCGCAAACTGCCGTTTCTCATAAGATAAATCCCTTTATCCACTAGGTACATGACCAAAATCCCAATAGCATACCTTACTAAATCTATGTATAAAAAACCTTTGCCTAAAATTAATCCACCAAGAATGTTGCCCCTGATCGCATTGATCCAATCAGCTTGATACAACTGGCTAACCTCTATAACTATACAAAACATTATGCTCAGCAACAGGGACCATTCAATAGACTTTTTTATAAGGATAACGCGAAAAACGCAATAAATCATAGCAGCCCATAACGCATCTCCAAAATGCTCCACTACAAAATGGGGCAAAGACTTTGAAAATATTCTCGTACTTAGCCCGGCAACGAGAATAAAGCAAGTCGCTACAATATAGGCGAGCCTAACTTTTATACGCATCATTCATATCCCCCAGCCAATTATCATTTGCTCAAAAGAAAGACAATCCACACTGCCAACCCCATTAGTAACAGTCCTAAGCCAACTATAATTAGTGTTTTTAATTTTCTTGTTGCCCATTTCTTTTTGTAGGGATAGGCAGTCGTATTGTACATAAAGCCGATATGCTTTTTTCTTATCGATCCCCAGGCTGCAATCATTATAAAAAATAAGGCATTCTTGATTTTATCTATCAAGCTATCACCTCTGAACGTTCTTTTTACACCATTTTATCAGTAGAGACCATTTTTCGATACAAGAAGAACCGCTGCACGTCCTTGGCTACGGATGTGCCGTTTCTCGGTGAAATATAGGTTCATGTATAAGATGAAAACATATACTTTCCTATATCAAGGATAAACGGCTCTGCTGCCCTTTGAAAAATTATAACTCAACTTTCGCGGTTTAAATTTAGCAGGTAAGCCTTGAAGTAACGGGTGAAACCGGCGATCCATTACTGGAGACCGGTTAACTTACTTCGTCGCAGAGTATACTGAGCAATGATGAACTTCTAAGGGTTGCCACAAACGCTATTCATGCAAAAATGATGGTTTAAATTTTCTAACGGTTGCTGTGGCGCTTAATTTCTCTAAAAGTATTGATTTTGATCGAGAAAGGGTACAATAGTGCTCGTGA
>NZ_JBOZWO010000088.1:0-2445 GCF_050864975.1 Paenibacillus sp. GXUN7292
TCATCAAAATTAGCCCTTTTGAAATTGTAACGAATCCTGTTTACGCTATCTGTGAACAAACCATCGTTTCAGCCGTCTTAGAGCACCAATAAGATCGTATATCTACGTTAGATTTTAAAAAGATGCTTTTTAGGCCAAATAGCGCTTCCAGGATTCGTTAGAGTTTTTGCTAACCAGCAAAACTTCAAAGAGCCCCATTCTTTTGAATGGGGCTTTTCTTATCATTTAATATTAATAAACCAAAGAGAACAAACCATTCACATGCGACAAGTAACGAACATTACTTGCTTCCTTCATTAGAGAAGCAGGAACGCCTTTCAAACGAAGCTGGCTTGCGCCAACTGTACCGATTGCATCCTTGCGTCCCAAGCTTGCCAATACGCCGGAATTTACAAATTCAAAGGACTTCATAGGAATACCTTTGTAGTTAGCATATAGGTTGTAGCCGATCGCCTCGCCCATTTGCCATGCGATTTGCGCACTTGGCGGATAAGGGCGTCCTTCTGGACCAAATACAACAGCATTATCGCCAGCAAGGAATACGTCTGCATGAGATGTCGATTGTAAAAATTCGTTCACTGTTGCACGGCCGCGATTCACTTCAATGCCGCAGTCTGCAACGACAGGGTTTCCAGTTACGCCGCCTGTCCATACGAATGTATTCGTATCGATCGAGCTTCCGTCCTTCAGCATAACCTTTGTGCCTTGTACTTCTGTTACCGCAACACCCATAATTAGGTTAACACCGCGGTTTTGAAGGCTTGCTTTTGCACGCTCCAATAGCTCAGCCGGGAAGCCAGCAAGAATTGTTGGACCTGCTTCGATATTGTAAAGCTTGATTTCACTGCGATTAATGCCTTTTGCTTCGCACCATTCCTGCAGCTTGTCAGCAATTTCTCCGGTCAATTCAATACCAGTCAAGCCGCCGCCGCCAACAACGATCGCAGCATCCTTCTCGTCCTTCGACTTCGCATAAGCATCCAAACGAGCTTGTATATGTGCATAAACACGCTTAGCTTCGTCAACTGATTTCAGGGTCATGCTATTTTCTTCCAGACCAGGTATGCCGAAAAATGCTGTCTCGCCGCCAAGTGCTACGACAAGCTTATCATACCCAAGGTTTCCGCTTCTAGACAGCTGAACTTTCTTATTGTCTGGATCAATTTTGTCTACATTGTCAATAATTACGTTAATCGATTTATTTTTGAGCAGCTTATCAAGCGGCAGTGCAACGTTTTTCTCATCCAGGCCATTTACCGCCAAACGATGAAGCTCAGTTACGATTTGATGATAAGGAACACGATTCACAAGCGTAATTGACGCCTCTTCAGCTGAAAAATGTTTACGGGCAGTAAGTGCGCTTAGCAATCCGCCGTATCCGCCACCTAAAATTAAAATCTGTTCAGACATGCTAATCCTCCGTTCTAGTTTAAATGCTTATGAATTGGCGTTTTGCTTGCGCTCGGACAATACATCCAAAAACTTTTGCGCAAAACGGAATGCAGATTGTACTTGCGGATCCTTCATCATTTTCAACAGTCCAAAAAGACCGATCGTCGCCGCCGCATCCGCCTGTGCTCTGTCATTTGCTTCTATCGCTGCAGAAGCGATTCCTTTTGCCGTTTCTTGAACCGGCTTAACGAACTCGCCAACGCCATGAATCATGTCGTTTACCAAAACCTTGTCGTTAGCTACTGTAACAGCAACATCGTAGACTTTGGTCAGCATTGTAACCATTTCTGCCAGCTTCGGCAAATTTTCTACCAATACATTAAGCGAACTTTGAACTTCCGGCTTCAACAATTGCTCTAGCACATCCAGTTCACGTACAGATACTGATTCCGTACTGCTCTCAGGTTGTTTTGTTTCTGTTTCGACCATTCGAATTGCAGCCTCCCTAAATTTAGCGTACTGTATGCAGTCAAGCTTGTTAAAATCATATTTAACAGCTACTCAAGGTGAAACGGCTGTCGCCATCCTTTGGCGATCGCGCGTTTCATTCCGGAGAAATATAAGATCAGGTATAAGCAGGAAACTTATATTTTCTTATATTTTGAAATAGCTGATATTGTGAATTTTTTCACAACTCGCAAACTGTAACAGCCCGTTTACTACTATATGTTTATAGTATGCCTTTTTCTCAAAATGTTCAATTCCTATTTTCAAGAATTTTATTATTTTCTGTCGAATCAATGATATTTATCATTTCTCCGAACGTTGGACAGAATCGTTTATCAATAAAAATATAGAAACAGACGTAAGTTGAACTCTTATGCGTTGCATCTTTTCAAAAAAAAGACCTCGCACCTATAGGCGCAAGGCAAGGGTTTTTAGATTGCTGCTAACAAATTCTAACGTTCATGAGCGCTCTTTCTTGGCGCCAGATTAATTTCTTTTATAGTGGCCAAATCAATTTTAGGCTTGCGGTCCTCAGTGAGCAGCCCG
>NZ_JBOZWO010000089.1:0-1918 GCF_050864975.1 Paenibacillus sp. GXUN7292
CACTTCCTTTATTATTTTTCATTTTTTTAAACTATTTAATACTAATGTCTTTTATAATAGCTTTTCATATATTATATAATCAATCTTTATAAGTCCTTTTATAAATTTCTTTTCTACCATTTTCGATAAATTCCTGTTTAATATTTTTAATTCCATAAACAATAGTTTCAATAGGATAATATTCTTCAACTATATCTTGATATTCTTTTGCTTTCTCAATATCTATATTTCCATACATTCTTAATATATCTTCTCCAAAATTTGTTCCTATTTCTTCTTCACTATCTTCAAGTAAGTATATAAAATCACAATATTCATCTATAATTCCAGAATCTCCAAAATCAATTATTCCAGTTAATCTATTATTGCCATCTAACAATAGATGATTACAACTAAAATCATTATGGCATAAACACTTTTTACCCTCAAAAACTGTTGTTGCATTTAGTCTTTCCATAAAACTTTCTATATAATCTTTTTCTATATCAGTTAAATCATTATAAATAGTTTCACGCAACAATATATACTCTTCTAATACATTTTGTTTATTATCAATAGTACATTCACTAATATCTGTATAATCTAAACCGTGCATTTGTCTTAAAAAACTGGCAATATCTCGTTTTAACAAATTTTGTTCTTCTTCTGACATAGTAGAATAAATTTCTGGTGTTAAAAAAGTTCCTTTAATTTCTTTATAACCTAGTATAGATAATTCATCACTAATATACGAATATTCAATATTAGGAATTTTTACATTAGTTTCTAAATTTGTATTTAAAAAATTATATATTGCTTTTTCTTTTGCATAACCTTTTTTCTTATTAGTACTAAATTTTGTTTTAAAAATGTATTCATTATTAACTAAATATGCCACACTATCATAACCACTACCGATTATTTCAATACTATCTACTTTGAAATTATCAAAGTAATGCTCAATTAAATATTTCATTGCCTTAACATTTGTGGCATTATCATCATATCTATATTCCATTAAATAACAATCTTCTTTTTTGCCCTCGTGTAATTCATGTTCTGGCAAATCTTCAATAATTCTAAAACCAGATTTTTGGTATGCCCTTATTGCTCTTGGATTATTTTTATGAGGGTCTAAAATAACTGCATTAGCATTTCTTTCTTTTTTCAAAAATTCAAAAATCAATTTAATATATCTTGTACCAATTCCTTTACTCCAATAATTTGGCTCTCCTATAAATTGATCCATACCATAGACTATCTCATCAGTTTTTGGATAATGATAATCAGTATATAACTCATCATACATTTTATATATTTGTCCATATCCAATAGGAACATTGTTATATTCAATAATTACTCTAAAAACTTCATCTTCCCAAGGCTCTGTATAATGTTTTTTTAATGATTCTAATGTATATTTTTTATCTCTACCACCATAAAATTCTAATACTCTTTCATCAGTTAACCATTTTAACATCAAAGGAAAATCATCATCTATTAAAGTTCTTATACATATTTCATTTTCAACTATATTCATTTATTTATCACCTTTTTCATAATCATATACATATACTATTTCATCTTTATAATCATTTTTACCACCTAATTTTTCATATACATGGCAAGCTCTAGGATTACCTTTATCAGTTATTAAAAACATTTCAGAACAACCAATCTCTTTAGAATATTCCTTAATAAAAGATAATAATTTTGAACCATAACCTTTGTCTTGATAGTTAGGTAACATTCCTATTGAGTGTAAATAAAACATTGTTTTTCCATCAGGTCTTAAAAGTGTATAGCAATATGCAAATCCTATAATTTTATTATTTTCTTTAGCTATAAACCCAAATGAACTGGTATCATTAAGAAATCCTTTTAAATTATCAATATCAAAAACCATATTATCATCAATTAAAACTTCTTCCATAAACTC
>NZ_JBOZWO010000009.1:0-177064 GCF_050864975.1 Paenibacillus sp. GXUN7292
CTTGATCCATTGAGAGCAATGTGACCACAAAATTCAAAAATACAAGCAATGCAATAGAAATTGATTTTTGCCCAGACCAGTCCGCATAACCTTGCGGGCTTTTTTATAGTTTTGTACCGCGCGCAGCTCCAAGCACGCGGTGTATTGCTACATGACGGCGGTCGGTCGACCACAGCAAATGTCAGCCAGTCGCATTAATCAGCATAGCCTGCTCTCTCGAGGCGCTTTTATAATCCCCCGGCGTCATGCCCGTTGCTTCTTTGAAGGTGCGTATAAAGTGTGAAGAGTCATTGAAGCCTGTGCGCGCAGCAATTTGCGTAATTGTCACATTTTCTGCATGGAGCATTTGCTTAGCGCGAGCAATCCGCTCCAGCATTAAATATTGATATGGCGTATAGCCGGTAAACATTTTGAAAATTTTAAACATATAGGATTTGGAAATATGAAATTGCTCCGCCAGAGCAGACATATCAATCCGATCGCAGCAATGCTCTACGATATGCTCCATCATCCGCGTCGTAATTTCCCGCATTTCTGTCGATGCCCGCTCTACGCTTACAGATGACTCCTTCGTTCTGCCAAGCAGAAGAATTAGTTGCGTCAGCAAGGTTTTGACGAAAAGCTCATAGCCCTTCTTCTTTTCCTTTAGCTCGCGTTCAGCGGATTGAAGAATATCCTGGATTTTGAGCAAATCCCTGCTTTCTAATGTCATTTCCAAAGAAACGATATCGTCCTGTGGAAACCATGATTGTACAATAGCTACTATTTCCTGGTCAGATTCAAGCAGTGCACCGAAATAGTTTTCCTCCACAGACAAAATCGTTCTGCGGTATACTGACTCCTGATTAACCTGTACAGCGTGATAAACTAGCGGACGAATAATAAACACATTGCCCGGCTTTACTTTAAATTCCTGATTTCCAACCATCATCAACGCCTTGCTGGAAAATGAAAAATGAAATTCATAGCCGTTATGCGAATGCAAAGCGTGCATGTTCGGATCGTCGTTTTTGTTTTCGCAGTAAACTGGAAAATGGCCCAGAGATTCATTAAATGCGTGATCGACAAATTTCTCCATTGGCATTGCCATCGTTAACCGCCCTCTTCACTTTAGTAGGTTGTTGTTGTGCCGGATTACGAATGATAATTGCGCGGCCAATTAAAAGGCCTCAAAATGTCCAGCAGCCCTTGATCGAGCTTCTCGGAGTCCGACACGCGAATATTGGATTCCATCTCGCTAATCGTTTTCATGCCCGGAATAACACAGCTTACTGCTTCATGAGATAAGCAAAACTTCAAAGCATATTCATGAAGCTTGATTTCCTTTTCGCCTGTATAGGCCGAAATAGCCGCTTTCATTTTCTCTACAGCACGGTAGGTTTCCATGAACCGTTCACCGCGGAAGTAGAACTTGCGAACATCTTTCTCTCCGAACGTTTCGTACGTATTTTCATTCCAGTTGCCAATCAGCGAGCCTTCATCAAAAGGCACTCTCGCAAGCACGCCAACGCCATGCTTTTGACAAGCTTCAAACAACTCGCCGCCCGGGCGCTGCTCAAACAGATTATAAACAACCTGCTCGGAGGCAATCCAGCCCGTTTTCGCTATTTCAACGCCGTCCTCGGGGCGGTAATCTCTAACCGATACGCCGAATTCGCGGATTTTGCCTTCCTGCTGCAGCTCGCGGAGCGCTTCCAGCCAATCCGTATGCTCGATGCCTGTTGGAAACCAGCCGTGCAATTGGTATAAATCTATCGTCTCCGTGCCAAGCCTTTTCAAGCTTTTCTCGCAGTTCGTACGAATATGCTCGCGTGAATATCGGCCTGCCATCTCCGGATTCGCCTCTTCCGGGCGCGGCCATGCCATCGGCTGCACCTTTGTAGCAACATAAATAGGATCGCCCTTCCACAGTTTAAGCGCTTTGCCGATTACCTCTTCCGAGCGGCCCTTGCCATACATTTGTGCCGTATCTACCAGATTAATGCCTCTCTCAAACGCAGCAAGCAGGGTGCGGATAGAATCAGCATCCTCCACATGGCCGAACTCCCCTCCAAGCTGCCAGCCGCCGAAGCCGATTTCTGATACTTTCCAGCCTGTTTTGCCAAATACTTTGTATTTCATAGTCTTCATCCTTTGTTATTATTATATAGTTATATGCCAAATCATTACATCATTTCACTATGATCCTGTAAGCGTTTCAAGTATAATTATGCTGCAGAATGATCCATCAAGGCTAAAGGAGTGAAGGCTATGACTCTCATGGACAGTAAATCTTTTTTGGAAAGCGACAGCTTCCAGTTTCATATAGCCCCTTACCGGTTTAGCGAAGGTGAAATCGTAGAGCGGCATTCTCACGAATTTTTTGAGCTCGTCTACGTGGCTAAAGGTCAGGGCGAGCATTTTTATAAAGGAGAATATTATAAGATTTCTGAAGGTGATGTCTTTATGATCGAACCCGGCGAGGAGCATGCTTACCGCAGCGGCAGCAAGCAGCCCCCGCTCGTTTATAATGTTCTATTTCAACCAACTCTTCTAAGGCGCGAGCTGGAATCTCTTTCTGATGTAACCTCGTTCGTAGATTTCTTCTACGTAGAGCCGTTTTTGCGGTCAACTGTTCATTTTGAAGGACATTTGCGTCTGCAGCCTGTTGAACAGATGGAGATAGAATCGCTTCTCGACCGCATTATTCTTGATTTTAAGGAGAAAAAACTGGGCTACCGAATTTTAACGAAAACCCGTTTAATCGAACTGTTTATTTTTTTAAGCCGCTGTTATCATGACCGCAAGCATACCCCGCTTACGATGCTGTCAACAGACGAGAAGATTATGCAGCATATAAGCGAGTTTATCCGCAAGCACTACGCCCAGCCGCTTACCTTGGTGCAGGTAAGTGAAATGTGCCGGATGAGCACCGCCGGTTTCTCTAACAAATTTAAACAATATATTGGCAAAACCTTTATTGAATTCCGCAACGAAATTCGTATAAAAGCCGCTAAGCAAATGCTATCGCAAACGGATACAAAAATTGTAGAAATTGCTGCTGAAGCAGGCTTCGACGACCTTAGCTTTTTTAACAAGCTATTTAAAAATGCAGTCGGCCTTTCGCCAAGCCAGTACCGCAAAGCAGCTAGACCGGGCGAAACGCCGTAGCATCATTGGATCAACGGGTGAAAATGAGAGTGTCCGTTCATTGTCAGTGATGAGCCGGACTGCTGCTTACTTCACATGCTTCAAGCTTTCAGCAAGCATTAAGAGCGCCATAGACTGTCCATAGGGCATCGGGCAAAGCGGAATATTTTTATAGTAATCTACGCTTTCGCCCATGCGCGTGCCGTAGGAAACGTCCCGTACCGTTCCGTCCTCGCTGATGCGGGATAATACCGCCTGCAGTCCCTTCATGCCGGCCTCAAGGTATTTCTCATCCAAATAGCCCTTGCGCACCGCTTTTAAAATCCCATATGCAAATCCGCTCGTTGCCGACGTTTCAACATAGGAGGACGGATCATTCAAGACGGTATGCCACATGCCGTCCTCTGCTTGCAGTTTGGATAAGGCCAACACCTGGCGTTCCAGCGATGTAATCAGAAATTGCGCCACGCCGTCCGGCAGCGTAACCATATCCAAATAATCTACCAGACCTGCCGTATACCAGGCATTCCCCCTGCCCCACAGCGCTCTGGCAAAGTTATGATTGCCGTCGAATGTCCAGCCATGAAAAAACAAGCCGGTAGATGTATCAGTCAAATATTTGAGATGCACAAGAAACTGGCGGATGCTTTCCTGATAATAGTCATCGTTGTTCATCAGACCGCCCATTCTGCCTACAAACAGCACCGTCATATAAAGCGTATCATCCCACAGCTGGTTTTCATTCGGCCCGTCAATCGTCGCATGCGCCAATCCCATTTCCGGCGTTCGCGGAATTCCCGTCATCGCATAATGCACCCACTCCTTGCACAGCGCAAAGAAATCCTCGCGGCCTGTTTCCTCGTACAAGTAGCTAAGCGTCAGCATCGGGCACATCGTATTGATGTTCTTCTCAGGCAGCCCCTCTTCAATGCGCTGCTCGAACCACTGGATCAAATAGTTCAATATCTGTTTATTATTCGTTTCCTTATAGTACAAATAAAGCGAGAACAAGCCTACGCCCTGCGACCAGTCCCATTTGTCCATCGATATAATGCTGACAGGCGTATCTTCTTTAATCTCAGCTTTTATATGAATCATGCCGTCTATAATTTTGCCTATCAGACTATCAATTTTATCACGCTGCAAATCTGCGTGTATCGTCATTTCCACTCCCCCATTTCCAAATAAATGACTATAAATTCGATAATCGCTCTCTGTTATAATTAGCCATCCATAAACAAACGCTCCATAAATCAGCAATCGGCTGCTTTGTATACGGCAATGTATGCATATAACCGGGCGGTCCGAATTCCGGATCAATCGTTATTTCGCTTTCGCCCCGCGCAAGATGAATGCGATACAGCTCATCCCACCATTTGGCATGCTCCTCCAGCTCCAGCGCATATTCCGGCGCTCTCGGGTCAGGCACCTGCGGTCCGTGGCGAAAGCCGACTCTCGTATGCAAATGTATAGTGCGCTCCATCGCCAGCCGCACATTGTCCATCTGATCCTCAAGAAGCGATTCGGATACGACGACCCAATGGCTGAAATCTGCCGTCAGCCGCATATCCGGAAACTCCCGCAGCAGCTTGGCTGTGTTCCAGGCCGAGTATGTTGCGCGGCTGCGATGAGTTTCGTGAGCTACGACTATGCCGAGCTCCTGCTCCGTTTTCATGGCAAATTCAAAAAACTGCTTCTGCTCATCGAAACTCATCCAATCCTTGGCACTATGCGAATTCACCTTCTTCGGGTGAAATTCAAGAGCTCTCAGCAGCCTGTTGCGAAAGCTGGCTTTATGATCGCCATCCGTATAGATCATAGGAATGTATTCAAGCTTATACTGCTCAAGGAGACGACGAAACTCAGCGGTTTTCTCAGGCGGCGGCACAAGACACTCCACACCGTCATAGCCGGCCTCTGCAATACGCTCCAGCTGCTCCTCATACTCGCCAGTCATGCCCCAAAGCGCTTTAAACATTTTGATCTGCATGTTTTACGGTCACCGTCCTTGTTTGTGCCTTTTATACGCTTCTTGTCAAGCTGTGAAGACCGCGGTCCAAATCCTCCATAATCGACTGCACATTTTCAAGTCCTACGGATATGCGAACCAGTCCCGCCGGTATGCCTGTCAGTTCAGAAGCCTCGGGCGTAATGCCGGCTCCAGGGAAGTTCATCAAGCTTTCAAATCCGCCCCAGCTCGGACCTACCTCGAATATGTCCATCGCCTTCGGCATGCTAGTAATCGGCAAAACGGCACCTTTGGGTATAAAGCTCATCAGCCCGCAGTAGCCGGACATTTGCTTTTGGCCGAGCTCATACTGCGAATGCTCTTTCAAGCCCGGATAAAATACCTTCTCGACCAGCGGATGCTCTTGCAAAAACTTCGCTACCTCTAGCCCGCTTTGCTGATGCTTCTCCATTCGCAGCGGAAGCGTGCGCAGCCCTCTGGTCAGCAGCCAAGCTTGGTGCGGGTCCATCACAGCGCCATACATGCCGCGCTCATTGTGCATAATCGATTCGGCAATTTCCTTCGAGCTGATCAATACTCCGCCGATAATATCGCTATGTCCGCCCAAGTACTTGGAAGCGGAATGAACAACAACATCGATGCCGAAGAGAAGCGGATTTTGAAACAGCGGCGTAGCCCAGGTGTTATCTACAATAGTGGCGATGCCACGGCTTTTCGCCAGCTTGGCGATTTGCTCCAAATCCTGCATGGAAAACACGTTGGATACCGGGCTTTCCAAATAAATGATTTTCGTGTCCGGTCGGATCGCCTGCTCAAATTCCTCTACGTTTTCACCTGACAGGAAGGTGCTTTCCACACCAAACTTAGTCATATAAGTATCAATGAATTTACGAGCCGGCGTATAAGCGCTTTTGAGCGAAATAATATGGCAATCCTTCTCCATAAAATACATAAGCGCTGCCGTTATCGCACTCATGCCGGAGGAGAAAACAAGCGCCTGCTCTCCTTCCTCCAGCGCTGCAATTTTTTGCTCCGCTGTTTCTAATGTTGGATTTGATACCCTTGTATAGGTATATCCATGGCTTTTCGTTTTTCTCGTAAAAAGCGTGTTTTGAAAAATAGGCGGGACAATCGCTCCCAAATAGCGATCATAATCATCGCCCAAATGCGCGCAAATATTTTCCTTGCTCAGCTTTTGGCCGGCATAATTGCCGCCTCGCACATCCTCATTTCTGTTCATGCAAGCCTGCCTCCCTTCCGTTCTTATTGTTGCTGCCAGCCGCCCGTCACAAAAGTGAAGGCCGAACGGAATACCGTTCCTGCGCCTTTGCGCCGTACAAGCACGCCCGGTCTTATCTTCTCGGCAGTATATTCATAGCCTTTGAACAAATAGATTTCTGTGCCTGGCTCGCCTTCCATTGCAAGCACAACCGTTTTATCCTCCAGCTCGAAACGCACTTCCCACGCTGCACTCGTCTCATAGCACCGCAATTCCAGCAAATGCTGATAACCGTCTTCTGTGCCAAGCGGCGGACAAGGGACTGCGGTAAAATCTGTTTTCAGCTCTCCTTCGCAGTGAAAAACCCAATCCATCGTGCGAGCTTCTTTGCTTTCTACAGTGAAAGTATCCTTCAGCTGCAAACCGTTCAGCTCCAAGCTTCTTATAAAGTTAACGCCTGCATATACGCCGTCAGCGCGGAACCGCGCTTCATTGCTCGCCGCATCAAAAAACTCTACTGTGCCGCGCACCCGCTCCTCTTGATCGCGTCCGTCTATAACGACCGTATTATGGGCCACGCTTTTGCGCTGCCATTCGCGGAACAGCTGCGAGCCGTAGCCGGCGTTAGCAATGTCATACGATACGGGATCCTCGTCCACGCAAATCTCTATATTCATCGCGTCGGGATGAGAATGATTGCGCTGATGGAAGCCATATTTGACAAACAATTCAACCTGTTTGTTGCGCAGCATGCAAAATTCGATATGGTCATCGCAGCGCGGCGGCAGCATGCCCATCTCCAGCCTGCTATATTGATCCTTGCCGAACAATAAGCGCTGTACCCAGCCGTCAGGATGGGTATCGCACATGCCTCCAAAAGCAAAGGAAGGCACGTAATAGCCGTTATAACTGATCGACAGCGCATGCTCCAGACAGGAGTCATCATATAAAGCATTCATCCACTCATACTGACCTGCATATGCGCTAAAGGCTGCGAGCGGCCAGCTGTCATTCGGATTAGGGAAACGCCCGTTCCGGAAGGCGATCTCGACCGGGTATTGATACATGCGAAGCACGGTTTCAGAAATGGACGGAAGCTTAATGCCGTATTGCTCCGCGAATTGCAGCACATAAACGAACGGCTCAGCACAATAGAAATGATAATGGAACGATCCTTCCAGCCAGAAGCCTTCCCGTGTCACGCCTTTGGACAGCTGATTGATTAGCCCATAATCGCTCAGCACCGCTTTATCAACCCAGTCCTCTTCCTTGAAATACATGCCGATCATCGCAACCGCGCACATCATCCAGCATGGAATATTGTTAATGCTGCGGCTGTGGCTATATAAGAGCTCTGCCTCAGGAATAAACAGCTTTTCTTTATATTCCTGCAGCTCTTCTTCCGTCAGCTCTTCTCTTATGAGCTGCATGCCTTGAAGCAGCCAGATTATATTGACTGCATCGCATAAATCGGTTCCGGCTATTTTGCCGATAAAGCCTTTCGGCACGCGCACCTGCAGCGACTCATAATGGCTGCTATAAAATTGGAGC
Source organism: Paenibacillus sp. GXUN7292 (assembly GCF_050864975.1). NCBI lineage: Bacteria > Bacillati > Bacillota > Bacilli > Caryophanales > Paenibacillaceae > Paenibacillus > Paenibacillus sp. GXUN7292. Next base: position 7,869 of record NZ_JBOZWO010000009.1, read on the forward strand.
ACCTTGCGTATCCAGTCCACATACGCATTATTTTTATTTAAGCTGTACAATACGCCTGCATAAAAGACCGTTTTGGCAACCTCATCCCGGTACAAATAGTTCCATGCTTCATCGTAATCCGTGCCTGCATTGTAGTGACCGCAGGAGACGCAATAATGAACGCAGGGCGCATCAGGCTCGAACGGGAGCTTATTATAACATTCACTGCAGAAGTAATAATGTCCCCAGCCTGCAATATTGTCAGCTGAATCCGCATACCGCTCCATCCAGCCGTGCGTATAATCGGCCAGCTGGCTATGGATATGCCGCGCCCAGTCATAACGGTCTATGTTATCTTGCACCTGCTTCCAATCGACAAACGGCTTAATCATGCTGCATCCTCCCCTATCCTTTGACACGTTTAATCTCAATTTGCCAGCCTGCCTTTTCAGCAGCCTGCTGGTGCACCTCAATCGCTTCCGGTACAGTCACGATCATTTGCCGCTTGCCGTCCTCCCTGCTCCAGGCTGCATCAATTCTGCCGAATGGCGTTGGGATTGAACCTTCCGCCCAGTCTATGGAGTCCAAGACAGGAAGCTCGAATTCAATTGAGGCAAAGCCGTCCGCCAGCCGCTTTACGCCAAGCAGATGCTTGCCCAGCACATAGCATGGCGCTGCAGACCAGGCATGGGCAAAGCTGCGCGTATTCGGATACGTTTCCCAAGCTGTCGTGGAGCCCTGGCGCACCATCGCCCCCCATACAAGCTTGATCCGTTCTATAATGCGATCCATTTTCCCCATTCGCTGCCAGACATCAAATAAATAAAAGGACATGAATGGTGAAATAACAGAAATCCAATGCTCTGGCGGATTAAGAAGCCGCTCCTCCAGCTTACTCTGCAGCTCCCCATCCAGCGCTTCAAACAAATACAGCAAGACATGCGTCTGATGGCTGTACGTTTTGGACATCTCTCCGTCGCGGTAACGTCCGTCTATAAAGGCCTGCTCTTTCTCGATCCACAAATGCTGCTTCAAGGCTGCACGCATTTTTGCAGCAATCGCCCGGTACTTGGCTGCGTCCTCCTGCTTGCCAAGACGCTCCGCCATATCAGCGCCCAGACTGCAGCAATAAGCAAGCGCTCCATGCTGCGCTGTTCCCACGCCAACATACGGAATATCCATATCCGCCCAATCCACCAAATTCCAAGAGCTTATATCAAACAAATCGTCCCTATTCAAAAATTTGCAATATTCATCAAGCGCCTTGGCATACTCTGGATAGATGCTTGCTTCAAATGAGCGGTCACCGCTGTATGCTGCATAATCTTTAATCGCAATCATCCAGCTGAAGGTCCACATTGGTATAACGGACTGCCAGTCCGTAGGCAAGCTGGAAAGCAGCAGCGGGCTTTTGTCTGACGAGCGCGGCACCATCTCCAGACAATGCCTTACAAGCTCGTAAGAACCGAATAAATAATAGTTGACTAGCGCGCTGACCCGGCAATCTCCTACCCAAAATACGCGCTCAAAGGTCGGACAATCTACAAATGTATCCTCTGTACAAACCTCTGATGTATGACGGCTAATTTCCCAAATATCGTTTAGAAGCGGGTCCGAACAGCGAAACTGCGCTTGATCCGCAGCAGGATAGCCGGACTGCTCCAAATATACGCGGTACAGCGACACAGGCGCTGTTTGCTGGCGGATGGCAAGCATCAAATAGCGAAAGCCCATTCTGGATACGCTGCGGAACGTTTGCCGCCCGCCGCGGGCTGTATAGCGAAAGGCGTTGTTAAGACCAGAAGTATAACGGATACTGCCGTTGACAATGGCTTCAAAGCCATACACATCGATCACGGTTCCTTCCGCCGCCTGAAGCTCGAGCGTTACTTCGCCGACATACAGCTTGCCGAAGTCAAGCACAAGCTCCTGATCTCCTCCCTGCCTCGAAAGCTCAATAACGGCAGGCTTCTCATGATCGTAGAGCAAGCGTTCATGCTCCTTGCGCACGGCATTGGAGACAAGCAACTCCTTGCGGTGCATTAAGGAATAAATCATTTCATTATAAATGACACAATCTGCTGGCATGGTGCGCAGCTCGTGCTTGTAAGCTTCGAGAGATGCAAGCGAGTCAGCTTTGCCTGCTTCTGCAAATGCCGGAAGCTCCCGGTCAAGACCGCTTCGCTTCTCAACACCGCCATACACCGGATTGTACCCGTCCGCTTTTGACGTTATTGTCTGAAAAGGCCCCCAAACGACAAATGGCGATTCTCCTTCGTTCAATTGCTCTTTAAAAGGATGAATAAAGCGGATCGGCTCCTTGAAATCCCACTCCAAATGACTGATTACATCGTTATATACACCGAAGGCTTCCGTCATGAACAAATGGCGGCCTTTCGTTAAACGAAGCTCATCACCGGTTTTATACCATTTATCATCTATTCGAAAACGGCCCTGCACACCATTCCATGGAGAATGCGCAAAGCTCAGCTTGCCCGCTGCATCGTGCTCGAGCTCCAGCACCGTACCAAAAAATCCGCTGAAAATTTTAACGTTGGCGTCGCGGCTGCCCGGGAAAAACATTTCTCGCATATTAAGCGATACAACCATTTGCAGCGGTTTAACCTCGGAAACGGATACAAGCTGTCTTGGAAAAACCCGATTGCAGGCAAACGGTTCAATATCACGCGGATAGAGCGTTCCCCATGCTCCTTCACCAACCTGGCAAATTTCATGCGCCTGCGGCCAATTGCTGTCATCAAATGTTTCAGCGGTCCAGCTGTCATCCCAGCTTCTGGCATCATATACTTCAAGCCACCCGATATTTACATTCCGCTTCACTGTATTTCGCTTATATCCCTCATGTACATGCGCCTTCCAGCTGCTGTCTGAGCCTCGGCTTTCCGTTATGCCGTTTGAATATTTCAGATCAAGCTGCAACGCCATTCCTGCTCTATTTTCAACATACTGATAGTTGGAATGCCCGTAATGCCATACTTGCACCGCTATCGTATTGCTTCCTTCCCGCAGTAAATGCGCAGCGGAGCAGCTTTCATAGTACCAATGCTCCGAGGTGGAACGAATCGGACCGCTGCCTGCTCTTTTCCCATTCACATACAGCCAAAAGCAGCTATCGGCGCTAATATGAATAACAGCATCCTCCAGCTCATCCTTGCTAATCTCAAACGTTTTGCGGAAGCAGGCTTGCTTGTTCAACGGCTGTTTTTCGCTATCGATCCAAATCCATCTTGCTTTCCACTCCATCTCCTTGCGCCCCCTTTGTCCGCTCCCATTCCGTATTCCATTCAGCGAACCGCCTTTCAGGACCGGTCAAAGCACCGAATCGATATCGTATCCGAAAGCGGCGTCTTGCCGTTTATAACTAGCCGATTAAGCTCATGATTTATCCGGTCATTACGCGGCACAACCTCCAGATGGCGATGCGTGCCAGGACCGATTGTCATGCAGCTGCCTTCCTGCTCGATGCAGGCTGTTCCTTGGGTCAGCCAGCTGACCAGCGGATTTCCGGACGGTTTTATCCCTTCGCCCGCGAACTGGCTTTCCGGCATGAACTGAAAAATATGCTGCACCAAAATATTAGGCACAGATTGCGATATTATCGTTAAATCAGCCCCATCCTCAAGCAGCTTGACCTCAAGCGCGATATCCAGCTGGGATTGATGCGTCTTGCCGCGCTCATGGTTGGGCATATTTACATAGCTTCCTTTAAGCCCTTCTGTTTTGGCAGGCGGCAGCGGCTCAAAGTAACAGCCCTCAAGGCTAATTTCCAAACGGTACGTATGTTGATCCAGCTGTTTCATAGAAGGAAACGCTGCCGAGCCGATGCCGAACCAGCCTAGTCCAAGCCTGTATCCAACCATTCGAGTGCTTTTGTATTGCACATACAAAATATCCTGCTGTCCGGACATAAGCGTAATGCTCAAGTCTCCCCGTCTATGGCGCACAAGCGGCGCTCCATGCGGATGCTGCACCAGCTTGCCCAAATAAGGAATATGGGCGGGAACCAGTGTTTCATTCCCTTCACCAAGAAAAACGGTGTATGCTTTCGGCATCTCAGCATCGCGTATGTCTGGCAATGCCATGCGCTCCGGCTTCAGCATCCAGTACATGAGCGCGTGAGCGCCTGCCGTTGCTGTCTGCTCCGCATAACGGGCAAGCGCAACAAGCTCCTCGCTTTGCTCCTTGCTTGCCATCAAGTGCAGCGCCGTATAGTACCAATCATTCATCTTCGCTTGCTGGCCTAGATCTTGACGGCCCGAATATTCCGTTGCGATCGTATCATCCGGATGAAACATATGACGCATCATGAGCAAGTTGCTGCGTACAGCATCCCAAGCTGGCTGATGCTCAAAAATCTCTGCTGCATCGATAAGATGAATGGCCAGCGCCGAGTTGTACATCGCATTGCTGCGCTCCGTCCATTCCCCGTAAGGCGTAATATCAAGCTCCTCCGAAAAGAACTGGAACGCTCTTTCCTTCAGCGCCTCATCCGGAGACAGCTCATATAAATTAGCGAGCGCTCCGCACATGACCCAGCGATGATTCGGCGTATGTATGCCGCCTGTAAGCAGACACTGCTTCGCGCGCTGCAAAAACAGCTCGAGCAGTTCCATCGCCTCTGCCAGCTGCTTTATGCCGCTTTCCTTCATAACCGTATAAGCCAGTGTAGTGCCGTGCACCTGAAAAGCCGTATCCGGGGGTGAATCGATATTGCAATTAGCCAGCGAAATACATCCGCTTGCCAGCTGTTCCGCCAGCAGGCAATGACAAGCCGTCTTCACCCAATCAAGCATTTGATCATCCTTGTAATAACGGGAGGCAGAACAACAGTACAAAGCCGTTGTCAGATTAAGCAGCCCTTTGCTGACAAGCGCTTGCCGCTCCAATTCATCCTGTGCCCGGTTTATTTTTTCAAGGTGATTGTCCCACTGCTGTTCCAGCAATCGGGCCAATCGCAGCAGCTCATTGTGACTGCCTGCATTCAACTGCTTATCCATCTCATTCATCTCCCTTTTTTTGCAATTCGTATAACGCCTGCGTACAGATTTGGGCATGCAGCATTAAATCCGAAATCGAGATGCATTCATCCGGCTGATGCGCGCCAGGTCCATGATTGCGTCCCGGAAAGCCTGCGCCAAATGCAACTCCCCTGTTTTGCAGCTTCCGGGCATAGGTGCCGCCTCCGATCGAAAGCAGCTTGACCGGCTCCTTCATGACAAGCTCATAGGCGCGGCCAAGCTTCTTAATGAGCGGTTGATCCTCTGAAATGTAAAGCGGCTCCATATGCTGTTCTGTCCAAAACTCAATCCCGATTTTTGCAAAGCGCGCTTCCAGCTGCTTCAAAAGCTGCTCCCCATTTTTTGTTACAGGATATCTTATATTCAAAACTGCTGATGCCTGCTCGCGATCTGCTCGGATCGCAGCCAAATTCACAGTCAATTTGCCGTGTTTAGGGTCCTCGCAAGCGATGCCGAGCGATTGTCCGAACGCTTCAGAGCCGATGCTTTTATGCAAATCATAAAGCAGTTTATGTTGTTGCGGGTGAAGCAAACCGGCTTTATTCAGCAGCTGCAGTGTTAATACAATCGCATTTATGCCGGATGGCGGATAGGAGCCATGCCCTGACTTACCCCTTATCTTTAGCTTCAGGCAACCGTCGCGCCAATCAAGCTCAGCCCTGTCTAAAGCTTTAGCATGCTCTTCCAGTATGGTGATCGCTTCTGCTGAAAGCAGCCCCACATCCAGTATCGTTTCGCAATAATCCGGCACCATATTCGGCGCTTCCCCTCCTGATATTGAAAGGATAGGAGTGCGGCAAGCAGCATCTCTTTTTTCATAGAGCGTATTAACTAAAAATCCTTTCTCGGCATGGATAATCGGATAGGAGGCATCCGGTGTAAAACCGTATAACGGAAGCGGATGCTTTGAGAAATAATAGTCCATATCGGTCATGCCGCTTTCTTCGTCGGTGCCAAAAATAATCCTTATCGTTCGCTCCGGTCTGCCGATGGCATCTCTTAATGCGGCAAGCGCATAAACAGCAGCTACAGCCGGCCCTTTATTATCAGAAGCCCCTCTTCCGATCAGCAAATCACCGCGGATTTCGGCTATAAACGGATTACTGCTCCAGCCGTCTCCCTCCGGAACGGTATCAAGATGAACAAGAACAGCGGCGATTTCTTCCCCGCCGCTCCACTCGATATGTCCTGCGTAGCCATCCGCGTTGCATATGTTAAATCCTAGCGCTTCGCCCAACTGCAGCATGTAATCAAGCGCTCTGGCAACACCAGGCCCATACGGCATGCCAGGCTGCGCCGGCTCCTTCACGCTGCGGATACGGATAAGCGCGCTTAACTCGCGAATAATGTCTGTCTCGTATTTTAAAACTGCCTGACCTACTCTCATGCCTGATCACCAGCTTATTAGGAATGATTGAAATTCAAGGAGAAAAGAAAGAGATGAATTAAACACCGGCCGCTTTGTGAAATCCTTAAGCCTTCTTGTGTTCATTCATCTCTTCTGTTTTCAACTAATCACTATACCGATAATGGCTATTAATTGATTTTGCCGATTTCCTTCAAGCCTGCTGTAACCTCTTCATCGTACTTTGATCCGCCAAGTTTTTCCCATTTTTGCATTAGAGTATCATATGCGGCATCAAAATCTGCGGCAATAATAACTTTCGACAGCTCCTCATACAGCATACCTTCCAGCGCGCTCATATTTTTTTCTGTCCAAGGGCGTTCATTTGTTAGTGTAGGCTGGAATACACCGTATTTTGTCATAATTTCGCGGTATTGAATGACCCCTTCAACAAATTGCTCGCCTTTATCTTTATACTGGATTCTCGCCAAATCTGTTGGATACCATGGAAGACCCAGGCTCATAATAGCCAAGTCCGGAGCATACCAGCTGATTTCATTCTTTTTCTTTTCTGGATCAAGCAGAATCCGAATGCCGTCCTCCACTTTATAATGCTCATTCTCAAAGCCGTCGTTCAATGTCACAATAACATCAGGATCAGACATCCAGTTCAAATATTTGACGACAGCTTCTGTCTTATCGATGCTTGTTTTCGGCACCATAATGAACATACCGAATGGCGAGCCTGCATTAATAATTTGTTCTCCATTAGGAGCCTTAAGCGGCTCGAGTGTGATCCAGTTTACGTCTGCAATACCGCCTTTAACCATTTCCTCATTAAAGGCATAGGCTTGCTTGTTGGCATCCATAAAGCCCACATAGCCTGCCATTACATTTTCTGTATGCTTTTGAGAGTTAACGTCCGTAATAAATTCCTTAGGAATAAGTCCTTCTTTGTACAGCTTGTTCATAAATCTAAAATGCTCGCGTCCTTCAGGCAAAACAACTCCTGATTTAAACTCGCCGTCTACTATTTTTCCTGTTGCAAAGTATATTTGGCTCGCAGGACCATCATTGCCCATTCCCGCCCCAAATGTTGTACCATACATAAATGCAGTGGATGCTTGACCGATAGCCGGCATAGAGTAAGGAATCACTTTATCCTTGCCGACTCCGCCCGGATCCTTTTCCTTAAATGCCTTCAACACTTCGTAAAGCTCATCAAGCGTAGTAGGAATCTCCATCTGCAGCTTATCAAGCCAGTCTTTGCGAATACTCATAGTCGGTCCGTTAACACTTGGCTTTCTAGCCATAACTGCATAACGCACGCCATCGTATGTGCCTACAGCTTCCATAGCCTCTTTATTGTTGACCATAATATCTTGACCGTATTTGGAAATAGCATCGTCAAGCGGAGCAAGGCCGCCTTGTGAAGCATATTTCAAAAATGTGTTGATGTCATACGACAACACTACATCCGGCGCTGTGCCAGAAGCCATCCATGCGCTAAGCTTTGCGGATTCCTCCGACCGCGGAAGCGGAACATATTCTACTTTTACACCCAGCGGCGCCATTTGCTCATTTACCCAGCGCGACATAACCGTATCGGTAATTTTTTGTCCCTCAGGAGCATTACCCCGCTCCCAGATCGCCACTTTAATCGTCTCTATCTTTTGCGGCTCATTCTCTTCTTTTCCTTGCCCCTCGTTATTTTGTTCCTTTTGGCCATTATTGCTGCTTGCAGGAGTTTTAGGCGTACTGCTGCCTGAGCATCCAGCTGCAACAAAAACTAGTAATGCCGCGATTATTAATGCTAAAACAAGCTGCTGCTTTTTCATTGACCTTCCTCCTTATCATTTTTTCTATCCCTTAACAGAGCCGATCATAACACCCTTTACGAAATACTTTTGCAGCCAAGGGTATACCAACAAAATCGGCACTGTGGAATAAACAATTGTCGCTGCTTTTAAAGATTCCTGAATCAAATCAAGACCAAATTCATTATTGAGCGTCTCAAGCGATGTATCCATTTGCGATAGCAGCAATATGTTGCGCAGTTTTACCTGCAGTGGATACAAGTCCGGATTATCGATATACAGCACGGCTGAAAAGTAACTGTTCCAATGGGCTACCGCATAGAACAAGCCAACCGTTGCCAGAGTAGCTTTTGAGAGCGGGAGCACAAATTTCAAAATATACATCATGTTGCTGCAGCCGTCCACCGTAGCAGATTCGCGAATCTCCTCCGGCAAGCCGCGGAAAAAGGACATCATAATAAATACGTAGAAGGCGCTGATCAAGCCGGGAACAATGAGTGCTGCCAAATTGTTAAGCAGCCCCAGCTCCTTTACGAGCAGGAAGGATGGAATCATCCCCCCGGAAAAAAGCATCGTAATCAAAATAAAATTAATGACTGGAACTCTGCCTTTCAAATCTCTGCGTGACAGCGGGTATGCCGTAATAACCGTAAACAGCAGATTTGCTGCCGTGCCGACTACAGACAAGAAGATTGTAATTAATAGAGCCCGAAAAATAACCGAATCCATTATAACGGCTTTTATGCCGTCCAGCTGGAAATCAACCGGCCAAATATATACCTGTCCTGTCTTGATCGCATACTCGCCGCTGAAAGCGGTTGCGAACTGATTTAAAAATGGAAAGACGCAAGTAAAAGTCAAAAGCGCAACTATTCCGTAATTGAATATGTTGAACACAACATCTCCAGGGCGATACACCTTTCTTGTTCTCACTTTTACCTTCGCTGCTTTGCTCTTGTCTACCACAAGCCTTCCCTCCCCATCTTGCGCACTGTATAGTTGGCCCCAAGAATCAACACCAGGTTAATTAAGGATTGGACAGTGTCTACAGCTGTCGTTACGCTGAAATTGCCCTGCTGAATACCGTAGCTGTAAATAAAGGTGGAAATAACTTGCGCAACATCCTGAACAGCAGCATTTTGCATGGCAAAAATATGCTCGAAACCAACTGTCGTCAAATTACCGATATTAATGATTAGCAAAATAAGTATGGTCGGCATAATGCCCGGAATCGTAATATGAAGCACTTTTTTAAAGCGTCCGGCTCCGTCTATTTCAGCAGATTCATACAGCGCCGGATCTATGGCTGTCATCGCAGCCAGATACAGAATCGTCCCCCAGCCGGCGCTTGCCCAAATACCGGAGCCAACATAAGCAATGACCCACCATACGCTGTCGATCATGAAGTAAATTTCCTCCATGCCGAGCCTACGCATCAATTCATTGACAATGCCGTACGTCGGAGAAAGCACATTGTAGACGATTCCCCCTAGAATAATCCAGGACATGAAATGCGGGATATACAGCAAAGATTGTGAAACTCTTTTAAACCATTTCTTACGAATTTCATTTAACATAAGGGCAAGAATGATCGGTGCCGGAAAGCCGAAAATGAGAGCCCAAACATTTAGCATAATCGTATTCCGGATCATCGGCCAGAAGTTGACCAGATCAACCATTTCTCTAAAATACTTAAAGCCGGCCCATTCACTTTCCCATAACCCTTTGAACATGTTGTAATCTTTGAACGCTATAATGTATCCCGCCATCGGAATATATCGAAATATAGCAAAAAAGATAATTCCTGGAAGAAGAAGCAAGTACAAATCATAGTTTTTATACCATTCTCGCTTCACTGCTCTCCAGCGGCTTTTCTTCGGCGGAGTGACAGCACCTTTTATCGCAGCTTCTGATATGGTTTCTGATTTCATTCCGTCCAGCTCCCCCCCTGACAAATTAAGATCGAATGCGATATCTCTATTTAATCAGGTAATGAAAGCGCATACTATTGTGTATTTTTAACATTATATTAGTTTTTCGCGCATGTTTCGTTTTTGTGACGGAACGATCAGAAAACTGCTCTTTTAAAGTTTGTTTTTATATTCTTGCGGTGAAATATGCTCATACTTTTTGAAAACCTGATAGAAGTAAATATAATTTTTAAAACCAGTTAATTCACTTATTTCTTGAATTCTTTTGGAGGAGTCGCGCATTAAACGCTTGGCAGCCTTAATTCTTGTCCGCGTAACGATGTCGACAAAGCTGGCGCCTGTTTCCTTGCGCAATAGCCGGCTCAAATGGCCGGTGCTAATGTGAAATTGTGAGGCAACGCTGGCAAGCCCGATATCTTTTGGATAATTTTCATCGATAAAACGGAGCACACTCTTAACGAGCGAGCTGTAGCTGGAAGGCTCTGCTTCGCTCAGCTTTCGGCATTCCTCCAAAAGCATCTGCAAAAAGCATTCCGCCCCCGACAAATCACTAATCTGGCTAACCTCAATGAGAAGCTCATCCAAATTTTTGCCTACAATGAGCTCTTGATTTGATTTTCGATAATAGAACTTGGCGATCGTCATGCACAGCTCTGATACGAGCGCTCTGGCTACTGACACATTGCCCGATGCATAAACGGAAATAGCGGACAAATAGGGATTAATCCGCTCCTGCACAGCCGCAATATCATCAGCTGCCAAATCAGATTGAAACTGCTCCAGCTCATGCAAAACAGACAGCTTAACCTGATCAGATGCTCTGTAAGCCTCCAAATTAAAAAAGTACATGCTAAGCTTGTGAGCAATGTCCAAATAATGCGGGCGCAGCTGCTCCAAGCGGCGGATCGGAAAGCTCGCTTCGTAGCGGTATTTCCTTTTTCCCTGCTCGCTTAGCGCTTCTTCAAGCGCATTCGTCCGGCTGCGAAGTGTCCTCTCTATTACCGCTTCAGGAACTTCCGGCGAAAAAATATAAACGAATAAATGGCTTCCATCTAACAATAAGCGATATATTTCTGCCTTGCCTGGCAAAAGCTGCTCTGCCATCAGCATGTCAAGGGAAGCTGCCGCATATCCTTCCGGCTGCTCAGTATATGTCTCCTCCCGCAGCAAAACAAGCGCAAAGCGGTGCCCTGCCAGCCGTCCGCTTTGCAGCAATCCGCGAGCTTCCGAGGCTTGCAGCTGGCCGCTTACAAGATCGGATAAAAATTGACGCAAAGCAGAGGAATACAGCTCCCTGTTTACCTGCAGCGTCTCTCTTTCCTTTCTCAAGCCGGCAGCTGCCTTCATCACCGCCGAGCATATTTCATCATTGTTAATCGGCTTCAAAATATATTCAAACACGCCAAGACGAACGCATTCCTTCGCATAGGCGAAGTCCTGATAGCCTGTAATAACGATGACCTTGCAGCTGTCAAGCGTCTCAGCTGCATATGCTGCAAGCTGCAAGCCGTCCATATCAGGCATTCGAATATCGGTAATGATAATATCCGGCCCTATTTCATCTATAATCTTCTTTCCTTCAAGCCCGTCGCCGGCGCTTGCAACCAGCTCGCAATTCATCGCCTGCCAATCTATCGTCTCCGTTATAGCTCTCCTGATTAATGGTTTATCTTCAACTACTGCGACCTTCATTGCCAACTTTAATCCCCTCCTCTGTCTTTACTGGCTGTCTGATCATAATGGATGTGCCTTGATTGACTATACTTTGAATCGTAATGCCATACGCTTCACCGAACAGCAGCTGCACTCTTCTATGAATACTTCGCAGGCCTACTCTTGTCCGCTCCGGATTAGGAACAACGGTTTCATCGGGCTCAGAGCTAAGAAGCTCGTCAATGACCTCCTGTGACATGCCGACGCCATTATCTTCTACGATCATTACGAGAATGTCGCTTTCGATATAACAACGGATTAGAATCGTACCGATTCCAGATTTCATCTCGATGCCATGCATAATGGCATTTTCTACAATAGGCTGCAGTATAAACTTCGGAACGATGCAATCCAGCGACTCCGCTTCAATCTCATAATCAACCTGCAAACGGGATTCGTAGGTGATGCCTTGCAGGGTCAAATAATCTCTAATAAAATCGATCTCATCAGCGAGCGGAATAAAATCCTGCTTGCGGCTAATACTCTCGCGAATTAACCGTCCGAGCAAATAAATCATTTGGCCGATTTCATGCTGCTGATTGATTTTGGCCGCACTATGAATGGTCTCCAGCGTGTTGTAAAGAAAATGCGGATTCATTTGCGCCTGAAGCGCTTTATATTCGGATTCCAGCTGCTTGTATACCGCTCTTTCCTTTTGCAGCTTCTCTTGGCTGGCTGTATGGATAAGCTCTTTAATTGTAGCCGCCATCTGATTAAACTTTTCAGCTATAATTCCGATCTCATCCCTGGCCTCAGTCTGTATGACCGTATCGAGCGCTCCGACCGACAGTGCCTTCATGCTGTTAACCAAAACATGCAGCTGCTTCGTTATCGATTTAGTCAAAAACGCAATATTAATAAATGCTGCCGCAAAAGCCGCCACAAAAATTAAAATAGCCCAGAAGCGAAGCGGCTTCATATACGATGTAAATTGCTCCAGGCTGACAATATTCAGTAGCTTCCAAGTTTCGTCTGTTGTTGTATGCTCAATAAAAATGTATTTATTTTTATGGTGATAGAAGGTATTGTCCTCCCTGGCCGAAGCTGCCTCAAACAACTCTTGCGAGAAGCTGCTGTTATAAATAATGAGCTCGTCGTCCCGGTTGGCAAACATAATCTCTCCCATTCCCTCGCTGCTTGGGTAGATGGATTTGAAATAGCTGCTCTCTACGCCGATTACTAAAGAGCCGCAATAAACAGAGCTGTTCAAATCATACATCGCCCTTTTCAAAAAAATTAATTTAGAGTCGCCTCCTTCCCATACCGGCTTGCCGCGCTTGTAATCCAGCGCCTCCATCTCTTTAAAGGTAAGTGTTTGTCCTGCAAGCACCGGTTGAACGGGATAGCCTGTGCGCAGCTGTGAATACATTTTTCCATCCGGTTCATAGACAGCTGCATACGGAATAATATCATTCGCGTACACCATTTTATATATAAACTGTTTGATAGATTGCGCTTTCAAAACATCATCCGTTTGGTCCGCCTTTTTATCTGTAATCACTTTGCAAAAAGCTGCATTTTTATATTCAACAAAGGACAACTCTTCAAGCTCTTGCATTTTTTGCTCGAAGTTTTGTGCGATCTGATCCAGCAAAAGCGTTGAATGCTGCTCTGATATTTTTTGAATGGAATTAATAGAAACATAATAATTAAGAATGCTATTTACTAGCAAAAAAAGGAATATTAAACCAACAAAGGATACTAGAAACTTGGTCCTCAGCCTCAAATCCTTGAAATGAAATCTGATTTTCCGTTTCATAGTATCCCTCGCCTTTACTAAAGTTGATTCTATAGTATACACTTTTCTTTATTATTTTTACATCTGGTAAAACTATAATTTTACGAGTTGATTATACTCCCTGCTTTTATTGCAAGCTTCTATGAAGCGTATAATAGCCAATGTCTCTTCTGGAGCAACAGCAGGCTTGCCGGTTCGGAACATATCGATTATGTTTTCAAGCATAGTAACCGCCATAGGCTTTTTGCTGGCTGCGGAATTTATGTGAATGCTTCTATTTGCATAGTGCAATGTGGCTCCATACTGATAGTTGCCTGTACGGCTGCCGCGTATTGTGCCGATCCTCCCGTCCTCCCAAAGCGCGGTTGCATGCTCGAATTGCTCATTGAACGTCACTTGCACCTGCTTGCATGCTGTGCCCATCGTACGGAATAGCATTTCAACGCCATGTATACCATACCAAAACCAGCCCGGATTCGTCGCTTCAAGCCCCATGGGGGTGTAGCAATCCATACCCGTCACCAGAGGATCAGCAGCAATTGCTTCCTCCAGTTGATCGAGATAACGCAATACGGAGCAGCTCATTACGGGGATGCCGTACTCGGCGGCAAGCGTATAGATCGATTGTGCCTCCTTCAAGCTGCATGTGAACGGCTTGTCTATAAAGACGGGCTTCTTATATTTGACTATCGCTTCAAATTGGCTTTTATGCACTCGGCCGTCAACACTCGTTATGAAAAGGGCGTCAGCAGCTTCGGCAACTTCCTCTGCTGTTTTCATAATCGCAACGTTGTATTGCTCTGCCAATTGCTTCGTGAAGCCGTCAACTCTGCTGTAGCTCGCCTCCAAATCAGGCGAACCTCCTGGAAAACCGGCAATCACTTTCGCACCTGGAACAGGATAGGCATACTGCTCATCATTAAGTATTTCTGCAAATTTAATAACATGCGAAGTATCCAGCCCGATCATGCCCAGCTTCAATACCGGCTTGCTATTGCCGGAATCTTTCCCCGCGTCTAAAGTCATGTTACTTCCCCCGTTCCCGAGCGGCCAAATGACGCACTTTTTGTTCATCTACTGCAATTCCCAGCCCAGCTCCTGCTGGAAAAGCAATTTTACCGCCCTTCACCTCAAAAGGCTGCTCCAAAATATCATCCTCCAAAAACTGCGGCCCGTTCCAAGCGCATGGCTTTGTAATGCCGAATGCGCATGCCAGCTGTAAATTAGCCGCTAATCCGACTCCTGTCTCTGTCAATCCGCTGCATATGATCATTAATGGTGTATACTGGGCCATTTCCATACAAATTCGAGACATAAACAAACCGCTGTTGCGGCTTGGCTTAGACACGTAAGCCGTAATTAGATCATGGCGTATCCACTCCATCAAATCTCTTGGTGTTGCAATAGGCTCATCTACGCCTAATGGAATATGAATACGCTGCTTAATTGCTGCCAAATCCTTCAGCTGGTTGGAAGCAAGCGGCTGCTCCAAAAAATCGAGGCCGCTTCTCTCCAGCTCAGGCAATATGCGCATAATATCATGGAGAGCATATCCGCCGTTAGCATCTCCCCATAGGTAGCCGTCAGGCACTTTCTCCTTCACATAATTACACTGCATAATATCAAACGACGGATTTACACCCAGCTTTAAATTAAAGTTTTCATAGCCATTATCCAAGCCTTCCGCAACCGAGCTTTTCAAAGCGTCCAAATCTGCTGCGCTTGCTGTCCAGCTTAGAACAGCTTCCTGCGCAGGTTCATAGCCCCAAAGCTTGGCGACAGATACTCCCCTTGCCTTTCCGACAAGGTCATGGACAGCTATATCTATCGCACTTTTTGCAATTGGATGCGCGGCAGAAAATGCTGGCGCGATAACAGCATTCATCGCATGGTGCAAGCCGGCAAAGTCATCTGCAGTTCTTCCGATAATGGCGGGAATAAGGTACTTCTCCAGCGTGCTGACTACTGTCTCCATCGTTTCAGATGACCAGAGCCGGCTTGGCGAGCCTTCCCCCCAGCCAACGTTGCCCGCTTCATCCGTCAGCTTTACTAATACGACCGTTCTGCCGCTCGCTGCTCCGCCTATAACTCCGCGCGAGGTTTTGAAAATACCCTTCATTGGAATCTGAAAAGGGAATACCTCTGCTTTTATAATTTTCATGCTTATCCCCCCCGTACAGATTTTTTAACATTCGCTAAAATGCCTTCTGCAGTATACCAAGGATCATCCGGCGTGATCGGAAAACGGACGCGCTCGCCAAGTGTAGCCGATTTATAAATCCCTGTAATTGCCTCGATCGTTTTCCGGCCTTCTGCGCCGCTTACTAACGGCTCTTTATTTTGC
Organism: Paenibacillus sp. GXUN7292; assembly: GCF_050864975.1. Classification (NCBI taxonomy): domain Bacteria; kingdom Bacillati; phylum Bacillota; class Bacilli; order Caryophanales; family Paenibacillaceae; genus Paenibacillus; species Paenibacillus sp. GXUN7292. The sequence goes on from NZ_JBOZWO010000009.1 coordinate 23,775, forward strand.
AAAATCGCTTGAAACAAATCATAATATGAATCTGCGTGGTTGGGCTTTGGCAAATCCAGCTCTGGAACAACCGCAGCAGCCAGCGCCTCCATTTTTGCCACCTCATCCGCATCTAATGCTGCGCCGCCCTGCTCCGATTGCTTGACCGCATGGACCGAATAGGGATAACTCACATAATGATTATTCGATGAGAAGCTCATCGTATGCCCTTCCTTAACCGTATTTAATGAGCAGCTGGCCTGTGCCACTGCGCCATTCTCAAAGCGGAACATGGCCATGGACAAATCTTCTACCTCTATATCGTGATTAAGCGTTTCCATTTCTGCTTGAACACTCGCTAGCGGCGTATCCATCAGCCACAGGAACAAATCCAAAGTATGAATCGAATGATTCATCGTGACGCCGCCGCACTCGCTTTTAAAATTGCCGCGCCAAGGCACCTCGTAATATTTGCTGCCGCGCCAGTAATTACCGCTCATTTGCGCATATACAATCGGTCCCATAAGATCGGAAGATAAAATACGCTTAATCTTTTGTATGTCATGAATAAAGCGCAATTGGAATACGGTAGCTAACTTGCAATTATTTGCTTTGGCGGCTGCAATCATTTCATCGCAATCCTGAAGCGACGGCGCCAGCGGCTTCTCACATAGTACGTGCTTGCCATGCTCAAACGCTGCGATAGCTGGTTCTTTATGAAAAAATGGAGGCGTGCAAAGCGAAATGACTTGAATGTCATCCCGTTTAACCATTTCGCGGTAATCGGTATATACAGCTGTTCCTTCGCCTGCAAGCGCTGCACATTCCTCTGCCTTTTCTAGAGACAGATCGGATACTGCTTTTATTTCACACATTTCACTCAGTAACAAGCATGATTGAATATGCCGTTTAGCGATGATTCCGCAGCCTACAATCCCAATTCCAATTTTTTTATTCAATGTCTATTCATCTCCTATAAGCAGTCTTATTCATCCAGCTCAAGCTTCCATTTCATCATACAATAAAAAACCTGCCTCATAGCTAAGGCAGGTTCAACAGGAGATTATTATACAATTGAAAATATCATATTCATAGTGTCCGTTTCTTCTAGGACATCTAGCTTCTCAAACTATAGTGCGCTGCCGCCATACAAGAAGCGGTATTCCCAATGCGTGCCGCTGATTTTACTTGTGCGTACACCGCCGCTTTCTTTGGAGTAGGTATGAAGAATTTCGTTATTGCCGAGGTAAATACCTACATGAGTAATTCTTTGCGATGATTTGTTAATACCGCTGTATGAGGAAGATTTGCTACCTTTGTAAGACATAAAGAACATCAGGTCTCCACGCTTAAGGCTGCTAATGCTCGTTTTTGCATTGCCTTTATCCTTCACGTATTGTCCTTGCTTGCGTGAATCGCCCGGCAGTTTTACGCCAACAGCGTCAAGGAATGCTCGTTGTACAAAGGCCGAGCAATCAAACGTTTTGGTTGAATTACGATTTGAGCCAAACTCATAAGGAGTTCCCCAATATTTCATACCCGCAGAAATTACCTTTTCTACTGAAGCATTGCTTGTTTGTGAGCCTTGGTCGGAACCGGTAGAGCCAGATCCGCTATTGCTGGAGCCTGATGAGCCAGACCCAGATCCTGCTTGTCCTGTCAAACTTAAATATTTGGAGTTCGTGGACACATAGCCTGTTTTACCGTTTTTGTCTGTAACCTTGTACCAGCTGCTGTTCAGCTTACTTATAATCGTTACGCTTTCGCCTTTTTTAAGCATGCGTATAATTTTTCCGGACGTAGAAGCTGAGGTGCGGAAATTAACACCATATTTAACTGTAGCCGTTTGTACTGCCTGTACACTCGAAGCTGCATAAGCAGATGGAGCTGTCGGCATGGCAAACGAGCCCAAAACTAAACTTGTAGAAAGAACGGCAGTAGCTAATAACTTTACCTTCGTAGATCGTTGCAATGAATACGCCTCCTCTTGATGAATGTTGCAGCCGGTCATCGGCGACAAATTCATTGTAAGTTTAGACGTATTGGACAGGCATCGACCTATCCTCCTAAATCAAATTACCGCTTTTGGGAGTTAGGTATTACATTATTTTGCTAAGAAAAAATTAATAAAAAGGCATCTCTTCCAATGAGATGCCTTTACTGGTATATGAGCCCAGCCTGTTACAGCTGGCTTATTTTCTTATATAGGAGGCGGCCCTGCGCTACTCATTTTTCTCATACTGCATAGGACAAAAGACTCAATTTTGTTATTGTATAAAAATGGGTTGGCTGTATTTACCAGCATAAACCCTGTACTTTTCTACCATTTTATTCATGAGATTATGCTGTTTTCTACTTCTCGAAGACTATGACTTCCCTTCCTCCAATGGCTCAACATGCACATGAACGCTCATAATATTATGCTTGCGTCTCATTCTGCGCTCAATTTCATCGCATATACGGTGGCTTTCCTTCAAGCTCAAATCCGAATCAACCAGTACAATTACATCAAGCAGCACCTTGCTGCCATGAATTCGCGCTTTAATATCTTTAATTTTTTTAACGCCTTCTGTTTTGGCAATAGTAACACTTAGCGAGCTGAGCTCCTCCTTATTAAAGCCGTCCGTGAGTGCGTGTGTACAGCTATAAAAGATGTCCCATGCTGTCTTGCAAATAATAATTCCAACCGCTAGTGCTGCAACAGGGTCCAGCCAAGGCAAGCCGAACTGTGCACCTATAATACCAATGGCAGAGCCTACGCTTACTAAAGCATCCGATAAATTGTCTTTAGCCGCTGCATGCAGCGCTTGACTGCCGATTTTTTTGGCTAGCCTGCTGTTATAAATATAAACCAATCCCATACATAACGCCGAAAATCCAGCTACAACGGCAGCTAGTAAATTCGGCGTTCGCTCGACCGTATCAAATAATGACTTAACTGCGGAAATAAGTACTTGTATGCCGACAGAAGCCATAATAAATGAAGCGATAAGTGCTGCAATAGTTTCTGCTCGGAAATGACCGTATGGATGATCTTGATCGGGCGGCTTTTGCGATATGCGCAAGCCAATTAGAACTGCTACAGATGCTACGATATCCGTCAAATTGTTATAGCCGTCCGCCACAAGCGCGCTGGATACAAACCAATAGCCTGCAATTAGCTTTATCGCCGTCAGCCCCAAATACGAGCCAATGCTAACCCAGGCACCCTTCTCTGCTTCTTTAATTTCACTATACTGATTCAGTGTCTTGGCCCTCCTGTTACTTAATAACGGTATCATAACCGAACAACCCCGTGTGGGTCTAGAGAAACAGTGTTGACCTTATTCCGACTTTTATGCGCTTGTGCAACACAGTTGGGTTCGCTCAAGGATGAAAAAACTTATAACTCAACTTCCGCGAGCAAAAATCGGCATAAATGCATGATGCAACTGGCTAACGGTTGCCATAGAGGCTATTTCGATTATTTTAGCTCATTTGAGAATGTAATGGTTGCCACGAGCGCTATTGTACCTTATATCGAGCAAAATCAGTGCTTTTTTGGAAATTAAGCGCAATAGCAACCATTAGAAAATTTAAACCATTATTTTTACACGAATAGCGTTTGTGGCAACCCTTAGAAGTTCATCATTGCTCAAGCTTCTTATTGGTAATTTAACCTACTTTGTGCCGGTTATTCACTGCTGCATGCTCTAGCCTCGCTTGTGACTTTTGGGGATTCGTTTGGGCACCTTTTGTACGAAAAACCGTGCACAACGACTCACTTCCAACGTTTCCGGTCTCCTTTTATAAGAAAAAACCGTACACATTTCAGGCTATTGAAAAAATGTTCAACATTTGATAAGCAGAAAAGGGTAACGGAGAGCTAGATTGGGACTGGAGAAGCGATAGCGTCCGCCTTTGTAGGCCAATTTTAACCATTACAGGTTTTATAGGTGCAAAAAAATTGGCGTACAACAGCGGTCGTAAGCCCAAACTTGATCGCAGTGCCACCTCTTCTATTGCTTGTTTCATCATTCACAATGCATTGACAATCTCGCAAGCTTCGTTAGATCACAATGAACTGGACGCGGTCACACGTTCCGTTATTTACCTAAAAAGCGCCATTTTCTTCATTTCGCGGTCACACATTCCGCTATACGGCTCCAAATGAGGCACTTTCTGCGATTTATGGATCAATAACGGATCGTCTGTCACTTTGCCACCTCAAAACTACGATTTTAGGCGTAATAATGGAACCTCTGACCATCTAGCGAAGTTGTCGATTCATTCCACAAAACAAAGTCTGCTATTGCAAAATACTTATTGAGGTTTTTCAACAGCCTGACATTTGCACAATTTCAACTATGCTTTATTGCCAAAACAAAAACCAAACAAGGATAAACGGCTCCGCCGTCCTTCGCTTGAACGAAGGAGGGGCGTTTACCGATGAAGTATAGGAACAGGTATAAGGTGAAAACTTATACTTTCCTACTAATTCAAAAAAGCCGGAGAAAATCCCTCCGGCTTCGGTATGCTCACACTACTCAGCGTACATTTTTTCGCGCAATGCTTTAATTTCATCACTTTCAAGATACTCATCGTAGGTTGTCATACGATCGATAATACCGTTCGGTGTAATTTCAATAATGCGGTTGGCAACGGTTTGTACGAACTGATGGTCATGTGAAGTGAACAGAACTGTGCAGTCTGTATCGATCAAACCGTTATTCAGCGCTGTGATGGACTCCAAATCAAGGTGGTTCGTCGGCTCATCCATAATAAACACGTTAGCGCCTTCCAGCATCATCTTCGACAGCATGCAGCGAACCTTTTCTCCTCCGGAAAGAACGCTGGCTTTTTTCATCGCGTCATCGCCAGAGAACAGCATTCTGCCCAAAAATCCGCGCAGGAACGTCTCGTCCGGGTCTTTGGAGTATTGGCGAAGCCATTCGACCAGATTTAGATCAACGCCCTCAAAATATGCCGAGTTATCCTTAGGGAAATAAGCGCGTGTTGTCGTAATTCCCCACGAATATGTGCCTGAATCTGGTTCAAGCTCGCCTGCAAGCGTCTGGAATAAAGCTGTTTTCGGCAAGCCATTAGGACCTACAAAAGCAACCTTATCGCCTTTGTTAATAGCAATTGTCATATTATCGATTACTTTTGTTCCATCCACTGAAATCGTAAGGCCTTCAGTAAGCAGCAACTGCTTGCCAGCCTCCCGCTCGCCTTTAAACAAAATAAATGGATATTTGCGATTAGATGGACGAATATCATCCAGTGTAATCTTATCAAGCAATTTTTTACGGGAAGTAGCCTGCTTCGACTTGGATTTATTAGCGCTAAAGCGCTGAATAAACGCCTGAAGCTCTTTAATTTTATCTTCCTTCTTCTTATTCTCGCTGCGCATAAGAGAAAGAGCCAGCTGGCTGGATTCGTACCAGAAATCATAGTTGCCGACATACATTTGAATTTTGCCAAAATCAATATCCGCAATATGCGTACAAACTGTATTCAAAAAGTGACGATCATGGCTGACTACAATAACTGTGCCTTCATAATCTGCCAAGAAATCCTCGAGCCAGCGAATCGATTCAATATCCAAGTGGTTGGTAGGCTCATCGAGCAGCAAAATATGCGGAGAGCCAAACAAAGCCTGCGCCAGCAATACTCGAACCTTCTCATTGCCGCTCAGCTCGCTCATCTTCTTATCATGAAGCTCAGGCATAATGCCTAGGCCATTAAGCATTTCAGCCGCCTCTGACTCAGCTTCCCAGCCATTCATATCGGCGAATTCGGCTTCCAGCTCACCAGCACGCATGCCGTCTTCATCAGTAAAGTCTGCTTTTGCATACAAAGCATCCTTTTCCTTCATAACCTCATACAGCTTTTTATGACCCATAATAACGGTCTCAAGCACAACATACTCGTCGAACTCGTAATGGTTCTGCTTCAGTACAGCGAATCTCTCGCCTGGCGTAATATGCACTTCGCCTTGTGTCGGCTCGATTTCGCCGGAAAGAATTTTTAGAAATGTAGATTTACCTGCGCCGTTAGCGCCGATTAGGCCATAGCAGTTGCCTGGCGTAAATTTAATATTAACATCCTCGAATAACGCTTTTTTGCCAAAGCGCAATGTAATACCCGAAGTACTAATCATTGATTTAATCCCGTCCTTCACTCTTTGTGCTTATCACAGACCATTATAGCATATAATGAAGCAATAATTCATAGAAAAACCCACAGGTGCCGCGAAGCAGCATTTTCCCTTGTGGGCTGATCAGTTATATTTAACGAATTTGGCTAGTATAACTTGCATTACCAAGCAAGCTTAATTGCATCGCCGGTACGCGATGATTCGTAGATCGCATCCAAAATACGATTGTTTGTATAACCGCTTAAGCCGGATGTAATCGGCTCTTTCCCTTCCCGGATACAAGCAACGAAATGGCGGGCCATCAAATAGCGCTCATCATCGCCTTCCAGCGGTTCAATTTCCTTCGTAATGACCTCATCTCCCTCGTAGGTTTCAAAGGTTGCCTGTTTGCCTACGATGGAAATGCCTCCTTTGGTGCCCATTAAATATATAAACGGCGCTTCTGGCAATCCTGCTGCGTGTGCTGCCCAGCTAACCTCTAGCGATAAAGTTGCTCCATTATCCATTTTGATCAAGGCTGAAGCCAAATCCTCGACATCATAAAAACCGTTCCAATCCGGCGTGCCCCAGCTTCCAATTCCGCGGCGCTGCGGTCCAAATTCGGAGTAAGTAGAGCCATAAACAGAAATTGGCTTTGGACTTCCCATTAAGTATTGCGACAAATCGAGCATATGAACGCCGATATCGATAAGCGGTCCGCCGCCCGATTGCTCCATTCTAGTAAACCATGAGCCCCAGCCCGGAATCCCCTTTTTGCGCAGCCACCCTGCTTTGGCGTTATAAATATGTCCGAGGTCGCCGTTATCGATCATTGCTTTGACAGCGCGGCTAAGCGGAGTCCAGCGCATTTGATGCGACATCATTAATATTTTGCCAGATGCCTTGGCAGCTTCATCAATAAGTCGCGCTTCTTCAGCGTTAATAGCCATCGGCTTCTCCAGCAGCAAATGCTTGCCTTGCTGCAAGGCTGCAATAGCGAGCTCGGCATGAAATTTATTCGGCACACCGATTATAACCGCATCGATTTGATCATCCTCAAGCAGCGCTTGCGGTGATTCATGCACCTTCTTAATGCCATGCTCCTGTGCGCGCTGCTGCGCAAGCGGCAAATAAACATCGGTAACAGCGGCAACCTCTGCCCCTTCAGTATGGCTGAAAACCTCCATATGAACATTGCCGATTGCTCCTGCACCAATCATTCCAATACGAATCTTCTCTAGACCCATGAGATACCTCCGATTATGATGACCAAAATAGATACAATTCCCGCTTTATTTGCCCGCTACCCGCCAAGTCTCACCGTGCGGAAGCACGATGATCTTCTGCTCATCCATACGCAGCCTGCGGCGTTCAGCCTCCAAACGATCAAGCGCCTCGCGCGGCGTGTCATCCGCAAGCTTGAACGAGCCATAGTGCATCGGAACAAACAGCTTTGCCCCAGTATCCAAAAAAGCTTGAAGCGCTTCCTCTGGCGTAACATGCTGCGGCCCCATAAACCACTCTGGCTCATAGGCGCCTATCGGCATTAAAGCAATATCTATTATATACCGTTCTCCAATTTCCTTAAACCCGGCAAAATATCCGCTGTCTCCCGCAAAATAAACAGTAGGCGCCTCGTTTACAATTGGTCTTGCCGCTTTGCTGTGTTTGGCTACAGCAGATACATAGGCCAAGGCGTCTTCCGTGCTTTCTTCACTTTTGCCGCCAGCTTGACTTAAAGCACTTTCCAACGGCTTCATAATCCAGCCGCCCCAGTGTGAAGAGTTCGTATCCCATGGATTGCGTCTCGTCCAATGCTGGGAAGGTACGAATATAAATTCAACCCCTCCAACAACTATCGAATCCCACCAATTCAGCTCCTGCACCTGATCAAAGCCCTTCAGCTTCAGCTTGGAGCTCAAGCCTGCTGGAACAAGAATTTGCTTGCCTCGAAGCTTGCGAAGCGAAGTAATGTTCAAATGATCATAATGGGAGTGGGAGATTAGCACCACATCAATCGGAGGAACATCCTCGATTGGAATGCCTGGCGGCGACAAGCGCTTCTGCATCGCCATCTGCCCTGCCCAGACCGGATCGGTAATAATATTAAGTCCGCACAGCTGAATGAAAAAGGTGGAATGCCCTACCCATGTAACCGAAGGCATTTTACCGTTATTTTTTAAGTATGAAAGATCAGGTTGCACGTTGGGAACTACATACGAATAGTCCTTATGCTTAAGCTTGCGCGCTCGCTCCTGGCGCCAGCGTTTGAACTGCTTGAAGGAATTTTGCTGTTTAACAGGATCCATATTGCAGTATTTTCGAATTCTCATTTACTCACCTCTTAGCCAACAGATCGAATTATTAATAAGATACCAAGCGCTAGTATTAAAAAGCAAATAGTAACATCCTTATAATTGGTATTTTTGTGGCAATGAATTGCCTTTCCTCATTTTACGCTTTTAAGATTAGAGAAATATTAAAACATACAGTAAATAAATACTTTCTAATTATTTAAATGCTAACTGTTAATATTAGTTACGAAAGCTTGATTGGCCCCATAAGTATTTCTCTAGACATATGTATGCGGCGGCGAGCATCACAGACAATAAAATGGTATAGTAACTATATACCTTAAAGCGATAATTTCAAAACAAGGAGGCCATGATGAAGCTAATATCGATCGAACCAACACCTAGCCCCAATTCTATGAAGCTTAATGTTAGCGAGCTGCTCCCGCGCGGACAGCGACTGGATTATAAAGCATCAGACAGTGAGCAAGCACCTGAATTATACCGCAAGCTGCTAGCCATTCCCGGCGTGCGCGGCGTATTCCGCACAGCTGATTTCATAGCGCTTGACCGCAGGCCTGGCGCAGACTGGTCCGTTATTCTTGGAGAGGCCAGCCAGCTATTTGACAATAACGGCGCGGGGCAAGATGACGGCCCTGCTGCCGCCGCTGGAGTGACCAGCTATGGCGAAGCCCAGGTGCTTGTCCAAATGTACCGCGGCATTCCTATGCAAATCCGCGTAAGATTCGGCGATAACGAGACAAGAGCCGCCATGCCGGAACGGTTCGTAGAAGCTGTTACGCGCGCAGCGGGCTCCACTATGATTCGAGAGCGCAAGCTTGAGGAATTTGGTGTTCGTTATGGCGAGCCCGAGGAAATCGCGGCAGAAATTATTAAGGAGCTTGAAGCTTCATACACGCCTGAGCGTCTGAAAACTTTAATTGAAGCTTCGCTTGCCCTTGGTTCAGCAGAGGCGCCGCCTGAAACACAAACGATCAGGCCGCAGCCGCTGCAGCTTGCAGAGGTCGAAGAGAAATTCCAGTCGGATGACTGGCAGGAGCGCTATGCGGCGCTTGACCGTTATGTCAGCTCAGAGGAAGGCCTGCCGCTGCTTGCAAAAGCGGTTAAAGACGAAAACACTTCGATTCGAAGACTAGCCGTCATATATTTGGGAGACTTGCAATCCAAAGATGCATTGCCTTATTTGTATACCGCATTGAAGGACAACTCCGCTTCGGTGCGTCGTACAGCTGGCGATACCCTGTCCGATCTTGGATTTACGGAGGCTATCGCCCCTATGATCGAGGCGCTGCAGGATAAAAATAAGCTTGTGCGCTGGCGGGCAGCCCGCTTCCTCTATGAAGCGGGTGATGAAACTGCACTTGAGGCTTTGAGGGAAGCTGCCAAGGATGCTGAATTCGAAATACAGCTGCAAGCGCGCATGGCGCTTGAGCGTATTGAACGCGGTGAGGAAGCAGCGGGCTCGATTTGGCAGCAAATGACTGCGGCCCGCAAGCAGCAAGGTTAAATTTTGTGCCTGCCACATCCAATAGAATGATGTATTTTGGCAGGACTTTCCTTATTTTAGGCTGATTAACTTTTTTAATCATCTACTTTTTCTTAAAAAAGCCGAGCGGACTAGTGCAGTCCCTCGGCATTTCGACTTTATGCTTACTGTCAGTAATCTAACTGAACCGTCACGAGCTGCGAGCTTCCGTCCTTCATCTCGCTAAATGTAGCTTTATAGCTGATCGTCCGATTCAAAGCCTCCATAGATTTTTTCAATGCATCCTTAATGCCGGTAGAGGCATCATAACGGAAGGTTACCTCCTTGGCATTTGCCTTTATCGTCCGGTGAAATAATTGCGACATTTCGTCGACCGTGCTGACTGTATGCTCATCATCATACCAGTGCAGGCCAATCTGCTCTCTAATCGCAGTAAATTTGGCGATTTCAGCCGCTGCTTTGCCCTGGTCACCATCCTTAGGCTGCTTGCTTGCAATAAGCAAATTTAATTGCTCGCTGTAATTTGTGTCAGCTGAAGGATAAGTTTTGGTCCAAGTATGATCCTTCCTAAGCTGCTTATCCGTAACTAAATAATAATCATAGGTGCCGCCTTCAATATTCGTCGGATCATCCCAAGTAACGTCCAGATGGTACCAATTGCCGTCGAGCTTCACCAAATTCCAGGAATGCAGGCCGGTATCCACCTCGCCCTCGGTAATCATATTTTCTATGCCTGCCTCACTAAGCAGCCTGTACGTTATTAATGAGTAACCTTGGCATACGGTCGTTCCTCTTGTCAGCGCATCATATGCCGTATAATAAGTCAATGATTCGTCGTATTCGACATTATCAACAATCCAGTCATGGATGGCAAGCACCTTCTCATGATCATTCATGCCCTTGTGAATTATCTTTGCCAATATATCCTTGGCGCTGCGATTTACCAGCTCCGTCTGCTCAAATGATTCGCGATAAGCAGCATCGATATTAATTGTATTTTTATCGCCCCAGCTTTTCGTATTAATACGGTAGGAGGACAAAATATAAGCCGTATAGTCATCTGCAGCTAGTGCAGTATCTACGAGGTTCTGCAAATTGTTGGACAGCTTGCTGGAATTACCATAATAAGTAATCGTAAATTGTTCTTCTCTATTTAAAAATGCTTTTCTGATCTTCTTTTCCAGCTCAGCATATTCCTCATCTACTGCGGGATTATTCTTTTCAAGCTTTTCATCCATGCTTTCGAGCACATATTGATCATCCTGCTTGCCTGACTGCTCCGCAGATGCCGTCTCACTGCTGTCGTCATGCCCTTTGCCGTCGGTTTGCGAATCTGATTGTAAAATAGCTGCTTCGTTCACATCAGCTGGATCTGAAGCTTTCTTCACAAGCGTATTTACATAGTACACGCCAAATATAATCAAGCCTATCCATAACAGCCGCATAAACTTGCCCTTCATCGTCGCTGCCCCCTTTCGCCTGTCTAATAACAGCATATGCTCGAGCAGTGCTTGTCACACCTGTTCATTCTGCATTCAAACAAAATATGATAGGATGGCCATCTCAACGGATTGCAGCTTTAAGCTACAGCTTACTTACAGCCTGTTTAAATTGCTTTGCTTTTTCGATAATAAGCTCATACTTGCCTTCTCTAACCCATTCCATATTGACTAGCTTGCTGCCCATCCCTACAGCCACCGCGCCGGCACTGAAATATTCGGCAATATTGTGCAAATCAACGCCGCCAGTAGCAATAATCGGGATATGGTCAAGCGGCGCTTTAATTTCCTTCATATAACCTAAGCCCAAAGATGCCATCGGGAACAGCTTGACTGCATCTGCTCCAGCCTCGTAAGCTTTCACAATTTCAGTAGGCGTCATGGCGCCTGGCCATACAGACAAGCCGTGCTGCCTGCCGTAATCAATAACAGCTTCATCTACATTAGGCGAAATCAAAAATTGAGCGCCAGCGGCCACGGCTTCCTTCGCGCGTTTCAAATTCGTTACTGTGCCGGCACCAATATGAGCTTGCTTTCCGAATTTATTTTGCCAGCGCTCAATCATTTGAGCAGCTCCGTCTGTGTTCATCGTAATTTCCATAAAAGAAATGCCGCCAGCTATAAGCGCCTGTGCCGTTTGATCCGCATGCTCGTTATTGATTCCGCGAAGTATGGCAATAATTTTATGTTTCATTAATTGATTCAGCATCTCATTCAAATGAATAACCTCCCTATGAGCCCCAATATTGCTTTAATATTTTAATAAACAAATTTGGAAATGGCAGCTGCTCCATATCTTCCTTGCTGATCCAGCGATACGCTTCTTTGCTCTGCTGCGCCGAAGCTCCGGAGTGAGCTTCATAATTAGCAGCTGCTTCTGCAGCCGATGCCGCTTCCTCAGCGCCTCCGCCTAAAACGCCCAAATCGGCAACATATATTCTCATTCTCCAATGAATATGGCTGAATATATGATCCCCATCCATCAGCCATTGCAGCGGACGAATAAAAAGTCCTGTTTCCTCTTCGATTAAGTCGCCGAGCATTTGGGCCAGTTCAGGCTGTTCTTTATCGGCCTTTTCCGCAAACCATTTCTTGCTTTCATTAGCCAAAAGCAAATGCGGAAGCTCCCACATCTGTGCAAGCAGCCCTTCGGCCGGACGCTGGCGAACAAGGATCTTGCCCTGATGCACTCCGCTGCCTTCCACAATAACAGCACCTCTATATTCATCCCGCGGCGGCTTTGCTTTTGTTTTGATCGGCAGCACTTGCTCCATTCCTTCCAAGCGTGCCGAGCAATGCTCCATAACCGGGCAAATCAAGCAAGCTGGAGATTTCGGCGTGCAAATCAAGGCGCCAAGCTCCATCAGCGCCTGGTTGAAATCTCCCGCTTCTCCTTCTGGAATAAGGGAGACCGCCAGCTTCTCGATCGATACTCTCGTTGCCGGCTTGGCAATATCGTCCTGCAGCAAAAAATACCTGGACAGCACACGCATGACATTGCCATCCACAGCAGGCTCTGGGCGATTGAAGGCGATGCTCATAATCGCTCCGGTCGTATACGGGCCAACTCCTTTAAGGCTTGCAACCGATGCCGTATCATCGGGTATTATTCCTTCGAAGCTTTCCATTACCATCCTGGCACCTGCTTGCAGGTTACGTGCGCGTGAATAATAGCCCAGACCTTCCCAGCATTTCAGCACTTCTTCCTCCGGCGCCTCCGCCAAAGCTTTTACACTAGGAAACTTGTCCATAAATCGCTTGTAATAAGGAATGACGGTATCAACTCTCGTTTGCTGAAGCATAATTTCCGATACCCAAATCCGATACGGATCTTTATTTTCTCGCCATGGCAAATCACGCTTTTGCACCTTGTACCATGCCAGTAATTCTGTTCCATATATGCGTTTTCTATCTAATTCGTTCATCCCAACCACCTATTCGCTTGCTTGCTGTAAGTTTGTTTCATCATATGATACACTACTAATAGCTACACTCTATTATACGAGCTAACATTATACAATACTATGCATTATTACATAAGTGCTAGGAGGACAGACCATGTCTACAAAAATTTCTACGGGAGTCAAGTTAAGCGCAGCAGCGATTTTACTCGTTTCCCTTGCAGCCTGCGGCGGCGGCGGCGGTAAAAAAATTACCGGCAGAGAGCTGCTGGATGCTCCTATGGAAGTATCCACTGTTTACAAAGTGAGCTGCGTAAGCTGTCATGGAACGGATCTGCAAGGCAGAATCGGCCCCAACACAAATTTGCAAAAGATTGGCGAACGACTTTCCAAAGAGGAAATCGCCAAGCAAATAGAAAATGGCAGCGAGGGTATGCAGCCCTTCAAGGATACATTGACCGCAGAAGAAATTGACGGCTTAGCTACTTGGCTTGCAGGCAAAAAATAATAAGTATAACGGCTTCTCCGTCCTTTGGACAGGCGCGTTTCCCGGTGAATTATAGGAATAATAATAAGGCGAAAACTTGCACTCGTTTCTAGATTTTGGAGAAATTACTGCTTCGTATAGCAAAACGCCCCTATAAACAACTGCCATAATTGCCTAATGGTTGCCAGAGAGGCTATTTCGATTATTTTAGCTCATTTGAGAATGTAATGGTTGTCACGAGCGCTATTGTCCCCTTTCTCGAGCAAAATCAGTGCTTTTTGGGAAATTAAGCGCAACGGCAACCGTTAGAAAATTCAAACCGTCATTTTTGCACGAATAGCGTTTGTGGCAACCTTTAGAAGTTCATCATTGCTCAGTATACTCTGCGACGAAGTAAGTCAGCTCGACTTCAGTAATGGACCGCCGGTTTCACCAGTTGCTTCAAGGCTTACCTGCCACATTAAAGCCCCGAAAGTTGAGTTGAAAATTTTTATGAATTTAAAAAAGGTATCCCTTTGGCTTAACGCCAAGCGGATACCTTTTTTTTGTTTGCTAACTGAATATTAGAGACGCTCTGCTACTGCAAAGGCTGATGCCAGATGATGCTCATGCGTGATCGTAACGTGAAGCTTCACTTGATTGGCATCCAGACCGAGTCTTTCCCAGGCCCTTTCAGTCAGCGAGCACTGCGGCTTGCCAAGAGCATCCTTGGAAAGCCCAATATCCGTAAAGCTGAGCACTGCTCCTAGTCCAGTTCCGAATGCCTTTGCCACCGCTTCCTTGGCAGCAAATCTGCCCGCTGCAAATTGATATAATCTTGCACCGGTGTACTGCTCTGCCAGCGCCCTTTCGCACTCAGTCAAAATCCGCTCTATAAAACGCTTGCCCGCTTTTCCTTCAAGCACTGCTGCCACGCGGTCCACTTGTACGATATCATGCCCAATGCCAATGATCATTAAAAAACCGCCTTACCGTTATTTTTGCGCAGGACCGCCGATCACTTTCTCATAATGAAATTCATTGCCGGCTGAATCGGTAATGTCAACGACCGCCTTGTTTGGCAAGAGCAGATCAGCGAAAGCACCTTTTGCACTGTAATTATATTTGGCGAAGCCTGGGAACTCAAACTTATTGCCCGTCTCTTCCTCTATCGCTAATGGAACTGTTATCGGCTCTTCATCAGCTTTAGCAGGATCTAGCGATTGAATCGATACGGTTGCGCTGACAGGTGCTCCTATCCCTTCAGGCAGCCAAACCATCAATCTTACAAGCTGCTCATCAGACTCATAGCCGTTGGATACCCGCAGCGTCATATGCGCCTCCTCGCCCATCTCATGCCAATGAACCGGTTCAGAAGAGTTGAAAACATCAGCGTTGGGCGGAGAAGTCGAGGACAGCCAGCCCGCAGCAATAATCAGACAAATCGCCACTGCAATTTCCGCACGCACACCCGCCAGCAGCCGCTGTACGCTAGCTCCGCTGCTTTTGTTTGCCTCGCTTGCAGCATACAAGCTGGAAAGGCCGGAAGAATTCTGGCTTGGTGACACGGCAGCTTCGATAGCCGGCATAAACCATAATCTGTGCAGCGCGCCCAAAACAATAATGAGCAGCAAAAGAAATGTTTTTACGAGAATTAGAAATCCATATTGGCTGGCAAACAGCTGCTTGTAGGAAGTAATTTGCGCAAAGGTTAGCCATAGCGCACTAAAAATAATAATGACGATGCTAGGCAGCGCCCACTTGGCAAATCTGCCCGCTACCTCATTAATACGATGAATGGACGATGGACGGCTGGCCAGAGAAAATAAACCAACCAGTCCTCCCAGCCAAATTGCAGCCGCAGCAATATGTATCGCATGAGCTGTTATTAAGCCGAATGCTCCTGTCTCCGCCGCATTCGCATGGCCTGTCAGCGGGAAGGTTACCATTAAACCGGCTGCTGCTAAGTATTGCAGCGGTCTGGCCCAAGCCTGCTCCTTTTTCGGCGCAAAAGCAAGCAGCAAAATCAATAGCGCACCCGCAGGGCGAAGCATAGCAATTTTACCTATTGAGGTCGCGGTTGCAATCGTTGTAATCGGAATGCCGCCAAGCTGGTCGGAGAGCATGGACAAACGAGCTATGCCGCTAACTGCCCAGATAAGCGCTGCTATAATCATTGTAATTCTTTCAGCTTTTTGACTAAAGCCATACGGGGCCTGCTCATCGCTTTTCCACATAAAATAACGGAAAAACAATATGCCCACAATAGCGACAGCAGCAATAATTTCGGCTATGCGCATTGCAACCATCAAATTTTGTCCGCCAACATGTTCATGATCGCCTGATGAATGATCATGCTCAGCCGCAATATATGAAAGCGTCCCCTCATCATATGGATATGCAGCGGCTTCAGTTATGGACGGAGCCGACGGAATCCACATCACGATTAGAAGCATCGTTAAAAAACCAAGTATTGCAAATTTCTTCATTATGGATAGCCCCCGAATTTCTAATTTAAGGTATAACCATTATTGTATCAGAATTATGATCTATTCGCATGACCACTAAGAGCCAGCATCTGTGAAGGATATGTGAAAAAAGCTGCCCCAAGACCAGCTTGGATGCAGCTTTAATAGGTTTATGATGATGCGTGTGGTCTTAAACGCCTGGTATTGGCGATCGCTTGTGCTCAGTGCGCAAATATTGCTGCTCAAGCTTTTGCTTTGCGGCAGGATCAATATCTTTGCCTTCCAAGTAATCATTAATATCAGAATACGTAATGCCCAGCTCATTCTCGTCAGTTTGGCCTTCCCATAAGCCGGCAGTCGGCACTTTATCAAGAACGCTTTGCGGTACGCCGATATGGGCGCCGAGCTGATACACCTGGCGTTTATTCAAGGATTGCAGCGGCTCGATATCAACTGCGCCATCGCCCCACTTCGTATAAAAGCCGGTAATCGCCTCAGAAGCATGATCCGTGCCAACTACTAACAAATTGAGCTCCTGGGCTATGGCATATTGTACGACCATGCGTGTTCTTGCCATCACATTGCCTTTCGTTGCGCGGCTCAAATGTCTGGACATCTTGATCGACTTGAAGCTGTGCTCAACCTCCAGCGCAATTTCGTCGACAGCCTCTTCAATATTTGTTTCTGTCTTGTAAGCAAGCTGAAACGCTTCTGCCACCTCATAGCTATGATCAATATCCGTTTGCTGGCCATAAGGCTGAAATACGGCAAGCGTCATATAAGAACGGCCGGTTTCCGCAGACAATTCATCCGTGGCCCGCTTGCATAATCCAGCTGCCACAGCACTGTCGAGTCCGCCGCTGATGGCAATTAAAAAGCCGGTCGAACCAGATTTTTGCACATATTGCTTGAGATAATCTACTCTGATGCTTACTTGCTCTTCAACATCTATGGAAGGCTTTACGCCAAATCGTTCAATAATTTGCTGCTGCAAGCTCATAATGTATTAGCCCCTTAACAATATTTATCAAATGCCTCCGTCAAATCAGCAGCGATTTCTGCTGCAGAACGGTTTTCAATAGAATGGCGCTCTATAAAGTGAACAAGCTCGCCATCCTTCAAAAGCGCTATAGAAGGCGATGAAGGCGGGTATGGCGCAAAATATTCACGAGCTTTGGCAGTAGCTTCTTTATCTTGGCCTGCAAACACTGTATACAGATGATCTGGCGTCACGGAATGCTCCAAAGCTTGTGCAACGCCCGGACGGCACTGGCCAGCTGCGCAGCCGCAAACAGAGTTGATTACGATTAGCGCAGTGCCTTCAGCACCAGGTACATGCTCTTCTACTTCCTCTGGCGTACGAAGTTCTTTAATTCCTATTCTTGTTAGCTCATCACGCATTGGCTGAACCATATCTAACATATATCTCTCGAATGACATCGACATATTCAAACACTCCTAATTACATTATTTTAGCTACTATTATACCTTTAGGGCACATATGTGTAAACGGGTGTGAGAACCTGTACAAAGCTAATTTGTAGTTTTTACCCATTGTTGTATTATATGCTGGCTGCCTTTAGGTAATTAATGACTCGTTGCGCTCATCTCGACAGGTATTTGAAATTTTACAATAAATGACGTGCCTACGCCCTCAGTTGACTTCACATCAATCCAGCCATTATGCTTCTCAACTATACTAAGGCAAAGCGGAAGTCCAAGTCCTGTCCCCTTTGATCTTGTCGTAAAAAATGGTTCAAATAAGTGCTTAAGCGCTTCCTCAGAAATGCCGGCGCCTTCGTCGGTTATTTTCAAATACACATATTCATGCTCGCTGTAAGTGAAAATGCAGAGCGTGCCATTGTCTTCCATCGCTTCCATTCCATTGCGTACGAGATTAAGCAGCAGCTGCTTTATTTCTCTATCGTTCAGCAATAGGTGAGGCAGCGGATCCTGAAGCTTTACAAGCAAAGTCTGCCCGCGCAAATTCGCATCGGCCTTCAACAGCGGCAATAGCTCCGAAATAATATGATTGAGCGAAGTCAGCTCTTTTTGAACTTCACGATTTTGAGCTAAAGATAAAAAGTCGCTTATTATTAAATTAGCGCGATCAAGCTCTTCCATTACAATCCGATAATACTCATGCTGACCAGCAGGACTGCGCTCCCGCATAAGCTGAATGAAGCCTCTTATAACCGCAAGCGGATTTCTAATTTCATGCGTAATGCTGGCAGCCATTTGCCCGACTATGCTGAGCCGCTCCATACGTCCGACTTCATCGCGCAGCTGAGCCAGCTCGGTAATATTTTGAATAATGAGCGCAGCACCGGAAATTTCACTGTTATGTATATCGTACAAACTTACGGTCGTGCATAAATAAAAATCCTGGTCCAGCCGAACCTGCGCGAGAGAAGCGGTTTTCCCGGCTAAAGCGTCCTGCAGCAGCTTTACACCGAATTGACTGTCAACTTGATTGAAAAAATGCTCATAGCTGCTGCCCAATAATTTATCAGAGCTTTCATGACTTGATTTATGATTCAGTATAGCAATAATATAACTGTTGATCTGAGTAATATTCCCACTGTTGTCTATAATAATAACACCCAAAGAGGAGCGGTCAATAAATTGCTGGAGCTTTTCAACCTCGATAAAGTAATTCGTATACAACTGCTTATAATTATCATAGACCACTTTCTTTCTAATGATCGCTTCAAATCTGAAAAATACATACCACGCTGCAATAAAAAACATGGCAATAAACATAACGATCTGCAAGACTCTGGACCAAGTCCATACAAAATTATTTCGGTCTAATAAACTGAACAAAAGAATGCTCGTAATCGTCATCATTATCACTGCGATTGACAGCATTTTTTTAATTTTTATATTTCCTGAAATCTGCTGCAGCGCAGTAAGTAAAAATCTTATAAGCAGACTGGCAACTCCGATATAAAATAGCAGTCCAATATAATGCTCTATATTATCGTATGAACCGATATAAGTTGCCGCATATATAATTGACAGACTGAGTAAAACTGGGATTCCCCCGTATATCGCACCCGTCATAAAAGGAATCATCTGATAATTCAACTGCAAACCATAAAAGTCAATTGCTGTTAGCTTACATAAAACAATAGACGCTCCGCACACAACTACTATATACAATTGATGATTTTTCCATCGATGATCAATATCATGCCATAGCTGATAAGCGAATACCGGTAATAAGCAAATAAAAAACTGTAACAGCAACTCCTTCAACACCGAAGCCGAGCCTCCTTAACTACAGCTGTCTATTCATCCATAATATTATTTGCTCTATAGTTTTCTGCCCTTCTATGTCATGGTGCAGCTCGTGATATCCTCCTTCTAAGGTAATAAAATGACAGCGCTCTCCCAGCTGTCCGGCAAGCTTATTGCTTGCAGCATAGGACGTAATGCGGTCCGCATTACCGTGCATAAGAAGGAAAGGGACGTTTAATTGGCTTGCATGCTGGAGTGCCCACTGCCCGCCTTCTTCGATCTCAATAAATGCTTTTAAAGTAATTTTGGTATGGCTTAACGGATCGCCAACCATCGTTATTGCGTTTTGATTGCCGGGCCTGTACAAATCTTCTGCCTTTAATCCGGTAGACTGGTGCATTTCAGGCAATAGCTTCACCAGCTTTTTTCCAAGCCAAATCTTAAAGCCAGGCGGCTTGAAGGCGAGCTCAAGCCATGGGCTTGTCGCTATAAGCCCTTTGATAGGGGGCTGCAGCCTTAGCGCGCAATTCAATGCTATATTGCCGCCCATGCTATGGCCATACAGAAAAATAGGCACACCGGGAAATTTACTGCCTGCTTCCTCAATGATGCTCGCTGTATCAGTGAGTGCCGCCTCTAGTGAGAGGAAATGCCCGCGCTTGCCCTCAGAACGACCGTGACCATAATGATCAAACGCTATGACCGAAAAACCATTCCCTGTCATTTCCTTTGCTACATTAAGGTACCGTGAGCTATGCTCCCCGCTTCCATGCGCCAAACAAACAATTGCTTTAATCGGCTTTGCCTCGGGCATCCATTGCTGTACATAAAGCTCATAGCCATGCCGGCTGCTCTTGCGCCATTCCTCGTGAAGCATATTATCCACCTTCCCTTCATAGCTTTGTGCTTCATATTATATTCGATTATACTGTATGATGAATCTGTATATCGAGAGTATATCATGTTTTGTTTACAATATTTACGAAATATCGAGTGGAGCGTATAAAATGTCATATCATGTAATTGTTGTAGGTGCAGGATCAGCAGGCTTGATGGCAAGTATTGCAGCCAGTTCACGCGGCGCACGCGTGCTTTTAATTGATAAAGGAGACAAGCTGGGCAGAAAGCTGGGCATTTCAGGCGGAGGTCGCTGCAACGTAACCAATGCCAAGGAAATTGACGAGCTGATTAAAAATATTCCAGGCAATGGCCGCTATTTGCATAGCGCATTAGCTCAATTCAGCAATCAAGACATTATTCATTTCTTTGAAGCATTGGGGATTCGACTGAAGGAAGAGGATAACGGCAGAATGTTTCCCGTTTCTGATAAAGCCAAGACAGTCGTGGACGCGCTTGTCGGTAAAGTCCGTGCTCAAGGCGTCACCATTATGACCAACAGCCCCGTAGAGAAAGTTATTTATCACAATGGCAGCGCTGCCGGAGTTAAGCTGAAAAATGGACAAACCTTCAAAAGCAAGGCAGTAATTATCGCTGTCGGAGGCAAATCAGTGCCCGCAACTGGCTCGACTGGAGACGGCTATGCCTGGGCGGAGGAAGCAGGACATACTATAACGGAGCTTTTTCCGACAGAAGTGCCGCTTGTATCGCATCAAAAATTTATACAAAGCAAAGAGCTGCAAGGGCTGTCGCTTAGAGATGTAGCCTTATCTATATGGAATGAAAAGGGCAAAAAGCTGATTACCCATAAAGGCGATATGATTTTTACGCATTTCGGCTTATCTGGACCGATCGCGCTGCGCTGCAGCCAGTTTGTTGTTAAGCAGCTGAAAAAAACAGGGGATACCAGTGTACTTAGCACAATCGATTTATTTCCTGGCATGACGGTCCAGCAAGTATGTGATCATACGTATCAGCTAACTGCGGCTGATTCCAAAAAAACGGTCAAAAATGTATTGAAGAGCTTTATTTCGGAGCGCTTGCTTCCCTTATTGTTCGAGCAAGCTGGCTTGAACCCTGACATTACTCATGATCATATCCCGAAGCAAGCCTGGCAGCGATTTGCTGAGCTTGCGAAAGCTTTCCCTGTGCTTATCCATGGTACGCTGTCCATTGAAGAAGCTTTCGTTACAGGCGGCGGAGTCAATCTGAAAGAAATCGATCCGAAAACGATGGCGTCCAAGCTAATGGGGGGCTTATACTTTTGCGGCGAGGTTATGGATATACATGGCTATACAGGAGGTTATAATATTACGGCAGCCTTCACAACCGGACATTGTGCGGGAACGAATGCGGCTTATGAGGCTTTGGGCGAGTTGTAAAATGTGCTTTAAAGCGATTGGGGAGTGGCGTTCAGTGTTGAAATGAGGCTGCTTGCTGCTCAATTGATTATCTAACGAAGATTAGATGCGCTATTTCTTCAAAAACAGCACTTTAAAAATCGTAACGAATCGTGAGTTTCCTATCTGTGAACAAACGACTGTTTGAGACGACTTAAGCCCCCGATAAGATCGTATATCTTCGTTAGATTTTTAAAAATGGCATTTTAGGTTAAATAACGCATTCTCTGAGAGTGTCGATTAATTGTGGATAAAGCAACAAGCAAACGAAAGGGATGTTACTACGATCAAGTTTGGGATTCCGACCGCTGTTGTAGTCCAATTTTTTTGATGAAATAACCCCTGTAAACGATAAAATTGGCCTACAAAGGCGGACGCTGCCGCTTCTCCATTCCCAATCTTGCTCTTCGTTCCCCTTTCTTTTTGCTTGCCAATCGTTGCCCACAATTAATCGACACCCTCCTGAGAAGCGCACTGCAAGTCCACAAGGCACTTCTGAGCTCTAACGAAGCTAAGAAGCGCTATTCCCCCAAAACTGCCTCTTTTGAATTTGTAACGAATCTACATTGCACTATCTGTGAACAAACCGCACTTGGAGGCCCTTTTCCCCAAAATAAGGTTGCTCAGCTTCGTTAGATTTCGAAACTAGCAAATTTAGGCCAAATAGCGCAGTGAGGATTCGTTAGAAGGCCGTGTCTCTCTTGTGATCGTGCAACTCGACGCTCGCCCGCCCACTAAAGGGATTTCCTGTACTTAGATCTGCTGATTTTATTTTTTTTTCTGATCTAAATGGATTTTATGTAGTTAGAATGAGCAGAATTAGCCAAAACCAAGGAAACGCTCGAAACTAAGTACATGTATTCCCTTTAGACCAGCATATTTACCTAAAAAAGCTCAAACTAGATGCACAAAATCCACTTAGACACACAAATATTACTTATTCGCACAACTGCCACTTAACTGTATAGCTCCACGTAGACGCACGCAAGCCAAAAGCAAAAAGCCGCTAGAAATAAAAGCTTGCCTTGCTGCAATGGTTGTCAATTTCAAACTCACGCTAAGGTGGTTAGTTGCGCCAAAGCCTGGGTTTCTTCAGCATCTGAACACGGCCTGAAGTTGGGAAGCGAGGTTTTCCCCAATGTAGTTCACTCCGCTTAAAAGTCTCTCAAATACCTCTACATCCACTCAGAACTACTCTAATTCTGCCTTAACTAAAGGAAGATCTTCCTTTTCTCCACAATTAATCGACCCCCTCTCTTGATTCGTTAGAAACTTCTTCTTAGCTAATAAGTTAATTCTATGGATGTTTCCTGTTAGCAAATTTAATTTTTTGTATGAATTTGTAAATAATGCCCCATAATACTGGAAAGAAAATAATTCCAACTAGCAAAAAGCCGCTGACGTATGCAATTGCTAAAAATATTATGCCTATAGCAGATGTGCCTATGGCAATTTTCGTATTATATTTTTGCATAATCCAAACCTCCACATTTACATTTCAACCCAATTATAGCACACAAAGAAAAACGGCTCCGCCTGTCGTTGGAAAGCTAATAAAAACTGCCCCCGAAAGCGGTCATTGCCGCATTTCAGGAGCAGTTAGCAATTAGTTATTTCTAAAAGCTGAAAGAGCCTCGTTCATGCCTCGCGTTTGCACATAAACCTGCTGATATACTTTAAACAAGTCTTCGTACGCGGCTGCAGCCTCCGGCTGTGGCGGATACGAATCAGCATGTTTTACGAACTTTTCTGCACATGCCTCTAGCGATTCGAACCAGCCGCAGCCGTATGCAGCCAGCATGGCTGCCCCTAGACCAGGGCCCTGTTCATTTTCGAGAGAAACAACTGTCGCATTGAAAATATCCGCCTGCATTTGCAGCCAAGCCGGATTTTGCGCTCCTCCGCCGATCGATACGATTTTATCGACAGTTTTTCCTGCACTCCGGAACATTGCAACCGATTCATTGAGTGAGAACGTAATGCCTTCCATAACAGCACGCGCAAAATCAATTCGCTTATGCGAGCCATCCATGCCAATAAAGCTGGCACGAATATGAGGATCTGCATGCGGAGTGCGCTCGCCTACTAAATACGGTGTAAAAATCAGACCGCGGGAGCCAGGCGGCACATCGGCAATGCCATCCAGCAGCTGATCGAAGGATTCATTCGGCGCGAACGTATTTTTAAACCAGCTCAGGCTGTAGCCTGCTGCAAGCGTAACGCCCATCGCATAATAGGAATCTTCCTTGCCGTGATTAAAAAAGTGGACCTTGCCTTGGAAATCCTTCGTCTTATCGTCCTCATATGACAAAATAACGCCAGATGTCCCGATACTGCTAAGCGTTAATCCCTCAGATAAAATGCCTGCCCCAATCGCACCGCAAGCATTATCAGCCCCGCCTGCAAAAACCTTCACGGCTTCAGTCAAGCCAGAGCGCTTTGCTGCTTCTGCCGTCATGCAGCCAACCATGGCATGAGATTCAACAAGCGGAGGACAGAAGCTGGCCGGAAGACCGAACGCATCCAGCACATCGCTGCTCCACTTCTTGTTCGCTACATCGAGCAGCAATGTTCCTGCCGCATCAGAGTAATCCATATGGAGCTGCCCGGTTAAGCGATATCGCACATAGTCTTTGGGCAGCACAAACAATGCCGCCTTAGCGAAAACTTCCGGCTCATGCTCGCGCACCCAAATCATTTTTGGCAGCGTAAAGCCTTCAAGAGCGGGATTGCGCGTAATCGAAAGCAGCTTATCGCCAAGCGTTCTTTCAATTTCCCGGCATTGTGCCGTTGTGCGCGTATCATTCCACAATATTGCATTGCGCACGGGTGTGCCCGCATTATCAAGTAATACGAGACCATGCATTTGACCAGAGAAGCTGATGCCTTCAATCTGCTCAGGGGCAGTACCGGAGCTGCCAAGCAATTCATGAATGGCAGCCAATGTCCCTTCTACCCAATCATCCGGCCGCTGTTCACTCCACCCAGAATGTTCATGATATAGCGGATAGCTGCGCGAAGCTTCTGCCGCTACTGTTCCGTTACGATCTACTAAAAGTACTTTAACTGCACTTGTGCCCAAATCAATACCTATTACATAGCTCATTTGTTCAGAGCCTCCCGTTGTCATGGTAGACATCAAGAAAGAACGACATCGTCGTTCTTTCCTGGCGTACATTTTTTAAAATATAAGAAAATATAAGTTTTTGTAACCTTATATCTGTTCTTATATTTCATCGGTAAACGCGCATGTCCAAGGACAGCGGAGCCGTTTATCCTTATGCAATTGTTAAGCATAGTATATTACAGGAGATTAAACGCTGAAAATAACTTCGCTAAGCACTAGGCGTAGACGCTCTTGACGGCCTGATTTGTTTACGATCGGGTTGTTTTGCAGCGCGTATTGCTCTAGAGATGCCAGTGTAGCTTTACCTGCAACGATGTCTGCGCCAATTCCCGATTTAAAGCTGCTGTAACGCTCTTCAACTACATTATCAAGAATTTTTTCTTCTATTAATTTAGCTGCTGCTTTTAGTCCCCATGCAAAGCTGTCCATTCCTGCAATATGAGCAAGGAACAAGTCCTCTGCTTCAAAGGAAGGACGGCGTACCTTAGCGTCAAAGTTAACGCCGCCGCGGCCAAGTCCGCCAGCTTTAAGCACTTCGAACATAGTAAGTGTAGTAGAGTAAAGATCAGTCGGGAATTCATCCGTATCCCAACCAAGCAGCAAATCGCCTTGGTTTGCATCAAGCGAGCCAAGCATGCCGTTGATCGCTGCTGTACGAATTTCATGCTCAAATGTATGACCCGCAAGCGTCGCATGGTTTGCTTCGAGATTCAGCTTGAAATGATCCTGCAAATCATATTTTCTAAGGAATGCAATTGTAGTAGCCGCATCGAAATCATATTGATGCTTAGTTGGCTCCTTCGGCTTAGGCTCAATCAAAAATTGTGCGTCAAAACCGATTTCTTTCGCATAATCAAGAGCCATACGGTATAGACGGGCCAGGTTGTCCAGCTCGAAGCCCATATCTGTGTTAAGCAATGTTTCGTAGCCTTCGCGGCCGCCCCAGAATACATAGTTTTCTGCTCCAAGCTCTTTACCAACCTCAAGACCTTTTTTAAGCTGAGCAGCTGCATAAGCATAAACATCTGCATTGCAGGTTGTGCCGGCGCCATGCACATAGCGCGGATTTGTAAACATATTTACTGTATTCCATAGCAATTTTTTGCCGGATTGCTTCTGATGCTCTTTCAGCATCGCTACAATAACGTCAAGATTTTGATTGGTTTCTTGAAGCGTAGCGCCTTCTGGAGCGATATCTACATCGTGAAATGCATAAAACGGAATATTTAATTTATCCATAAATTCAAAGTTTGCTTCAACGCGTGCCTTGGAGCGATCAAGTCCGTCTAATTTATCCCATTCGCGGAACATAGTAGCGGAACCAAATGGATCTGTGCCGTTTGCATTAAAAGTATGCCAATAAGCTACTGCAAAACGCAAATGCTCCTCCATCGTTTTGCCAAGGATCACTTGATTAGGATCATAATGTTTAAATGCTAGCGGATTGTCCGAGCCTTTGCCTTCAAACTGGATTTTATTAATATTTTTGAAATAGCTCATTGTGAACAAAATCCTCCTTTGATGTTCTCATCATTTTTATTGCTTGAATCAAGAATAACATAAGCCAACTTAGTTTGTCTATCCAACAAACTAAGTTTTATGATATAATTATTTTGGCAGTTAAAATGGAAACAGACGGAGGCTCATCCCTTTTGAAATCAAAATCAACCGGAGACCAGGCACTCATTAAAAAAATAAATACATCGATCGTATTGGAATCCGTCCTGACGCATGCTCCATTATCCAGAGCGCAAATCTCTACCTTAACAGGACTGAATAAAGCTACGGTATCTAATCTCGTTCAAGATTTAATTGATAATCATCTTGTGCTGGAGGTCGGGATTGGCGAGTCCAGCGGCGGCCGCAAACCGGTCATTCTCCACTTCAACAAAAATGCAGGCTATGCAATCGGCATAGACTTAGGAGTCAACTATATTCATGGCATCCTGACGGATCTGGAGGGCAATGTGCTGATCGATCGCCAGCAGAAGCTGAAGCTGCGTGATCGCGACCACATTTTTCATGAGCTGTCTGCCTTTATAGAAGGCTTGATCAAACAGGTGCCAGAATCCCCTTACGGGCTGATCGGCATTGGAGTCGGTGTTCCCGGCATAGTTGACGACAATGGCATTATACTGCTGGCGCCAAATTTAAAATGGCATCAAATTGAGCTGCGCAAAAAGCTCGAAGAGCGATTTGCATTGCCGGTTACGATCGATAACGAGGCCAACGCCGGTGCACTCGGCGAACTAAAATATGGCGCCGGACGAGATATAGCTAATCAGGTATACGTCAGTGTCGGCATCGGTATCGGAACCGGACTAATACTCAATAAGGAATTGTATACAGGCGCTTCCGGTTTTTCAGGCGAGCTTGGACATATGTCGATTGAGTATAACGGCAAGCTGTGCAGCTGCGGCAACCAAGGCTGTTGGGAGCTTTATGCCTCTGAGCAGGCATTGCTGGAACAAGCAGCGCCTCTGGGATACGAAAGTCTTGAGGATTTACTGGCAGCAACAGAAAATAATGACGAGCAAGTCATCTCATTAATCAAAGATGCTGGCGCTTATTTAGGGGCTGGTATTGCCAACATCGTCAATATTTTCAACCCTGATCTCGTCATTATCGGCAATCGCATGGTGCGTGCCCAAAAATGGCTGCAGGAAGCTGTTGAAGAGTCCGTCGCAAAGCGCGCTCTCCCTTTGCATCGCGAAAAGCTGAAGGTACAATTCGCTGAGCTGCAGGAGCAATCGGCTGTTCGCGGCGCTGCTTATGCTGCAATTAACAATTTTTTTATTAAAATAAAGAGCGAATAGCAAATAGCTCCGTACCTGTTATAGGACGGAGCTGTTTGTTTTTTGAAAATATAGGAAGGTTTAAGTTTTCACCTTATACCTATTCCTATATTTCATCGGTAAACGCGCCTCCTTCGTTAAAGCGAAGGACGGCGGAGCCGTTTATCCTTGACTGCACATTTGCGCTGCAGCTATTGCACGCGATGAACACCGGTTACTGCTGTAACATCGCCTTTAATTATGACTTGTACATCATCGGTTTTTACCGTCCCGTTGTTATACCATACAGTGAATCTAAAGGTTGCTTCTCCTTCAGGCAGCTTTTGAAACGAGCTGTCCCATAATTCGCCCTGCCACTTGTATGAGCTGCCAGCTTCATTTTCCATAACTGCTTTAAAGTCAAGAAAGGAAACCTCTACCTTTTCCGCGTTTGTTGCAGTCGTCGTGTGTGTAGTTTCCGCCTTTAACACAAACTGCTCCCCTGCCCAAAACATATTATAGCTGCGCGGAATATCAGCTTGCCCGCTCTGCTTGCGGTTATATGCTTGTCTATGCTCATTCCAAAGATCCGTATGATGCACCGAACCAGTAATATGAAGCGGCAGAACAGTAATCGCTTTGCTAATGGAAACGGTTGGCGCTTTTCCATCACTTACTTTCAGTACCATCGTCCAGTCGCCAGGATCAAGCATACGGACTGCCGGAGCTGTCGACTCGTAAGGAGCATTAAAAATATAGCTATAATTTGTTTTTACTCCTTTTGGACTTGTAAGCTCATATTGAATCGTTAATCTATCTTTATCCAGATCATCCACTATCGATTTGAACTGTACAAAATCTCCTTCATATACAGGCTGCGGCTCCCATATAAAATCAGCAGTCGGCGGCCGATTATTAATGACCTGTACGGTTTGGCTCATAACCTCTACATTGCCATTTGGTGTCGTTGAACGCCATTCTATCGTATAATTGCCGTTTGGCATCGCCCCTATTTTATGAGTGTACGACCATTTTTTTGCCCCATATCCAGTTGAACTTATAGTTTTCGAGGCCATATTTATGACCCGTTGATACGAGGTTCCTTTAAATAAGGTAACGGTAGTTGCGTTAGCTCGGAAGGCGGCATCAGGATATTTTGTTGTGTGAGCGATAAAATCATAGGAATCATTAACAACAAGAACCGTTGCTTTATTGGCATTTTCACCTTGGGCAAATATTTCACCTTTTAAATGGATTGGCGTAACCACTTTAACCGTATAGGTTTGTGAAGAATTAGAACCCGCAACGGAACCATTTCCTCTTACAGTAAACGTATAATTTCCATCCGGGGTTGTGTTAGGTATCGTCAATACTTCGTCCTGCCACCAAATATCATTACCGTTTTTCCTGCCTGTATAGTACGGCACCGTCTTATTGATATAGCTCCCCATTGAGAGCTGCAAAGATATAGAATAGGGATACCTTGTCCAAAGCTCATAGGCAGTCAACTGCTCGCTGGCAGGCACACTATTTAATGAAAAGCCGCTATACACAGTCTTCAGATTGCTTTTCATCTGAACAGGAACAGCATCCGGCAGCACGTAGGTTCGCTGAATCGGGTCAGACCATTCACCCTCAATATCCTGCGCTTTGTAATCCAATACGTAAGTTCCTGGCGGCAGCATATCTGGAATTTTTGTAAACACTTCACCTGTCCTTTGGTTTTGAAAGCGCAGCGTGCGATCCTGAATGCCTCGGTCAGTTGCTGCTCTCGTAACATTATGATCCAAATCATAGCTCATATCTATCCACGTTGTACGGTACATATTGGCATTAGGCACATAGTCGAAATCCAGCGTTACGTCGGCGATTGGGCGGCGGTGGACAAGCACTTCAACAGCTGCTTCGTTAGATTCGTAGGCATACTGTGCAAAATTCAGATCATTAGAAGGCTTGTCCTTTATTTTGCGATAAAAGATGTACTTGCCTGGTTTATGAAACGTTACTTCGGATTGATAGGGATGCCAATTGTTATTGTTTTTTATCGATAGAAGCGATTGGCCGGAAAAACTCTCAAGACCAAGTGAATGATCATAATAATCTGGATCATGAGTTATTTGCAGCAAATCAAACTCAACAGGCAGTTCATCATCCTCATAATCAAATGAAGCGCTCATAGTACGGATGGGTTCGCCTGCTAACTTCAGCACTTTTGGAATAGCTGGATTATTTTCCGCAATTTGATCAATGACTGCTTGCATAACGGATTCTATTTGTCCTTCATTTTTCACATAGCCGTCATGATTAATTTGCTGTTGAACCGCATCTTTGCCAACTATAATCAGCTTGGCATCATGCTTATTCAATACATGCTGCAGATCAGGAAGCTCCGAAATCGTTTGCTCCGTAATATACACTACGTATTTATTTTTGACCGCCTTCATAAAGCCTGCATCGTATGGCTGCCGAATATTTTTATAAATCGTGCCTTTATAGTAGCCAATGTAATCATCATATTCGACCCATTTTTCTTGATAAACCATTCTGGTCCAGTAAACCGTACCTGAATAGGTAGCCGTCCAAGTACGCGTGCAGGAATAACCGCTCGGCCCCGGCGATCCACAGCTGCGGCTTCCTGGCGACTCTCCCGTTCGGCTCAACGTACCGGAAAATTTGCCATCACTGTAAGACTGGGTCTGAGGACAAACACTTGTACTCGATTGTGATGTTTCTTTACCGTCTTTATCGTAATTAGTCGTCACCGTATTAGAACAAGAACCGTTGGCAGTTTTACTGTCTGTTACTGGAACTTCCTTGCCTTCGTCTACCCGTCTTTTAGGATTGCTCACACTTGATAGAGATAAAGTGCCGCTATACCCGTCTGATGATGTGTATCCCGTTGTCGAGGAAGGATAAGATGTGCCTGTATACCTCGTAGTGCTGGCATCTTGGCTATATGTGTAAGTTTTCATATCCCATATGCCAATATTGGCCATCATATTAGAACGTGTGAAATCATTCGTTAGTGTCACCCGATTGCCTTTCACGTAATCCGTCGAAACCTGCTTCAAGCCTTTATCCAGCATCAGAAAAACGTCCAGCTCAGCTAATTCAACAGGCGTATCCAAATATAAGTGACTATAAGGAGCGTAATTATCTACCGAAAAATAACCTTCGTAGCGATGTGTTTTATCATCAGCAGTCGTAATGAACTCCATTAATCGTTCTTCATTCGTACCTTCTCTCGCTTCGACTACTATTTTATATTGGCCTAGCTGGTCCAGCACAGGCAGTTCAGTTACATCATCTTCCGTTTCGTAGACGATTTGATCGAAATTCCCGTCATTTTGCGGATCATAATAAACCTGAAGCTTTTTGTAAGCGATGAAGTCGCCATCTGTACTTTGCACATCATAAAATAGCGGCAAGCTGTCCAGCCTGCTAATTTGCTCGCTATATGTGTGAGCAATGATCGCTGGTCTGTGGTCCGGTAAAATTTCAAAGTCAACAACATAGGGATCAGAGTAACGAGTTATTGTTTTTCCGTTTCCATAAGGAATGACACGTTTGGCGGCCAGACTTATTTGATATTGACCAGGCTCCTTATACATAAACAACTTTTCAGACAAATTAGATTCGCAGTACCCAACTCTGCATACTAAAGCAGAATCATTTGTTTTTACAAAGCTAAATGAAGTGATTTCAAGCGGCGCATTCGCTTCTGTCCAAGCTGAGTTGCTTTCCGCTGAACGGTCAAACGCACGCATCGTCCGATTTTGTTTAAACAGCCCTTCCAGCTGCAGATACACTTTTGGCTTCGTTTCATGTACGACAACATGACGGGTAAAATGCGATTCCGCCCCATCAGGCGTAGTTAAAAGCACAGTCACCTTGCGTATCCCCTGCTTGTCCTCTCCAAAAATATAATCACCCCTGAAAAATTGATCGGCATTGATTTCCTTTTCGTCAACGAGGACTCGTTTGGAAAACTGGCTATAATCGGGGGGCGTTTCACAAACTTTATGAGGTACGTATTCCGGTGCATTTTCGGTGACTGGAAATGGAACGACATCGTACCAATCAAATGGCCAATCTACATTTGGAGTGACATACTGCGGCGGAGAGGGGAGTGTTTCGCACAAATTGGTGCTTCCATTTTGAACGATATTTATATAGCGGGTAGCAGTTGAGGAATTGTTTGTTGTCGCATCTTTATCGACTATCGTTTGCTTAATCATAAACCGCTGGCCAGTATTCGACGTGACGGTTTCATTTGGGAACTTCGAAATAATAAAATCATATAAGAACTTGCTTACAGCTGCTTGATCCAAATAACCGAGATCCGGTTTCTTCACTTCTGGTATAGCTGGATCGAACTTTTTCGTTGCCTTTGTGCCGTCTGCAATATTAGTAATCTCAAATTCGTAATAATCTGCATCCTTGCCATACGAGTAATCGACATAGCCCAGCTTCTCTTTAGTCAGTTCGGATCTTCGGTCTATCACGATTTCAGGAATGACAGCAAAATCACTAAGCATTGACGTTTTCACCGTTGTCGTTTGAAAATCTACTTTCAATTGGCATGGAGCTTTTGTCATAGACGGATCAATCGGCATATGATTTGCATAGTAGATTACTGCTTCACCAGTCGTAGTGTATACCCATGCTTTTCCATCTGATTTATCCAGCTTTTCCGTATCGATTTTTAATTTATAGATCGTACTTGCTGTATTGTCTTTGCGCACGACTCCATCTGTCTTTTTATTAGATAAGCGTGTCAGCACATTATTAGTGTCCCGTTCTTTTAAGTCCAATCGCCAATAGTCAATATCTTTACGCGTATAAAATGCCGACTCCATATCACGCTTGCCGAAATGTTCTTCGTCCTGCAGCGTTCCTGTTAACTTTACATCCACTTCAATGAATCGTTCTTTGCCAAGCGGAATAGGCTTGCTGCTGACTGGCGTTACCTCACAGACGGCTTTATTTTGACTTTTCTCATGAGGCGTTTGCTGCAGCAGCGGGAACGATTGATAAAAAAGAGTTTTTTTAACCGGATGCCAGTGGTACATCATGCCAATGCCTGGTTCCCATACGGTAGGTTCTTGGGCGATGTTCATGAAGTTTCTGACGTCTGTGTACTTATCTTCTTTAGGTAGAACTCGATCTCGATCAGCATAAGAAATTGTTGGTGCATCTCTAAATTTGAAACCTATTGAGCGGTCGATATTTGTTTTAAGAAGATCAAAAGATTTAGTATCTGGGTACTCCCCTCTGTATACTGCGCCTGCAGAGCCCGGCTTATATTTATAATTAGAGGGAAGATCTTTCCAAGGTTCGAATACCCATCTTTTATCTACTGGTTGCGTAGTTACATCGCCACTATCTCGAATAAAATAATCATTCGGATACAAAGAACCGGATTCGTCATAGCCTAAAAAACGCCATTCTCCGAACACCATTCGTCCATAATCTTTATGATAAATATAGAAATGCCCTTCATTTTCATTTACATTCGCTTGTGCATCCTGCATTCCTTTTTTAAAGCTTTGAGCTGTTGTAACTTCGTCTGGTGATCCATATACAATAAGACCTTTTGGCGGCGCCGTTTTATAAGGATTATTATTTAAGATCCAGGTTTGATAATAAAACTTGGAATTGAACTTAAAACCATTTTCACTACATGGCTTAACATGTGACGGTATCTCACCATCGACAGCTGGATTATAGCCGCATTTATTAGGAAAAGTATTAATAGTTTTTGGGACCGGTACTGTCTGCGATGCGTCTGCAAAATAACTAGGCCAGAATGTTAATAACATCGCTACAAGCGAGAATGCAGTTATTATCTGCTTCGATCTTTTACTCAAGCTACTCACTCCTTTAGTAATACATTTCGAGTACAATATCTGAACCACTGTTATACATAGAGAAATCTTTCATATTAAATGTAAAGTACATTTGTTTGGATAGATTTTTTTCATACGTTTGCATTATCTTTTTCAGTTCTGCCCCTTTATCATTTCCTGCAAACAATTCTAAAACCGAATCAAAGTAAGCTTTACTGTTCGGCATTTCTTTCGATTTAGGATAAAGAACAAATACTATTTGTGAAGAACCTCCACTGACACCTGTGACCATTTCTACATGAGGTCGTAAAGGAAATTGTCCAGTACGAGTGTAATAATCATAGCTTTCTGCATCATCATTATTTTTGAAAACCATCATTGTGCCTATATCATTAATCTTAAGAAAGCCCGTAGTTACATGTTTTCTACCTAATTTAACTAAACTATTATAAGTATCATATTTGAACTTATCGCTAAACAATGTAATATAGCCATTTACTTCTGTATAATACTGACCCTTCAAATCAGGCTCATATGGCGTACGTAAAGACGGATCGCGCAGTCTAAGAACCATTGTCAATGCTTCGGCTCTCGTTACATAACGATGCGGATAAAAATAACCATCGGGATAACCATTCATTAGTCCAGAAATTAGTAAACTTGCTCTATATGCGCCCACTTTATCTGTAAAATTATTAAAGTCTTTTAGACCACTATTATTCCTTACAAATTCGGTATAATTCGAATCAAAACTACCTTCAAAATGATGAAACCATTCAGCTAACAAATAGCCCGCTTCCTCCCGCTTAATCTGCTTCTCAAATCGCTTATAATCCTTCGGAAACACGCTATCAAATTCCAACAGATATGGCATTTCATAAAGCATATCTATGTATGGTTTCGCCCAATACCCTGTCTTAGCCATCTGAAAATCAAACTGATTTTTACGAACAGCAGCTCTAATTTCGCTTAAAAATCCCGGCTGATGTGTAGACAAAAACTCATACCATTCTTGATCAAAAATCGTTACTCCATCTACATTTTCAGAAAAAGCTCGCAGCATCATGACAATAAACTGATCTGCTTTCACGATATCATTCGGCCGGAATGTCCCATCTGGAAAGCCGTCTACCAAGCCTTTTTCATATGCCTGTAATATACTGTCCTTCGCCCAATGCTTCTCTATATCGTTAAAAGGCAGTTCCGCTTCCTTTGCTTGACTCGAAGCCGTGTAAGGAAAAGCCGTAATAAATAGTGTCAAAGTAAGTAATGCAATCATCATTTTTTTCAAAGCATAAACCTCCCAGTAATAGAATCGCAATCATTATCCTATTACTTCTATTCTACGTATAAATACCCATTCCTCTGTCATATGTGGGATTATCAGGCTGTTGAAAAAGCTCTGCAATTGCTTAATAGTCCAGTTAACAGGACCAAAAGCGGAGCGCTTGAGAAGGTATCCAATTTGTAACGAATCTTCAATGCGCTATTTCACTTAAAATGTACTTTTTTAAATTCCTACGAATCGTAGAGGCGCTATCTGTGAACAAATGCTCATTTGGCCAGCGTTTTACAGCCAATAAGCTTGCTACGATTCGTTACATTTTCAAAGCAAGCTTTTTCGGTGTAATAAGGTTACCCGGGAGACTGTCGATTCATTGTGGATAGTTGCAACAACCAAAAGAAGTGGTGGCCCTGCGATCAAGATTGGGATTCCGACCGCTGTTGTAGTCTAATTTTTATGAATAAATAACCCCTGTAAAGGAAAAAATTAGCCTACAAAGGCGGACGCTACCGCTTCTCCATTCCCATTCTTGTTCTCCGTTTCCCCTTTCTCATTACTTATCAATAGTTGCCCACAATGCATCGACAGTTTCCTCGGATTCGATAGAGGTTTCCAAAACGAGTTTCTCAACAGCGTATACCATACTTTCTCCACCACCACTTTTTCACTCATTAAAATACTGCTGCAATCGATCAAGTATAACGACCGCTTCAGCACGAGTAACAGATCGCTCAGGTTTGAAGCTACCGTCCGGATAGCCGCTAATAATACTAAAGCGCTGCACTCGCTCAATCGCTTTACTATAATCCCGAAGAGTGACCTGCTGCTCCAAAATAGTCTCGTCCATTTTACTCTTCTTGAATTCAACTTTAGGAATTCTCCCATCGCTGCTCTCATCAGTCAGTTCCAATACAGCAGCTATCATAGCAGCTGCTTCGTCTCTCCTTAGCACGGATTCTCTCATCCTTTGATCCAAATCCAGCTCAATGCCCAGCAGACTAGCTGCATCAATAAAAGGTGTTGCCCAAACTTTCTGTTTGTCCTTATTAATAAAACTAAATTGCTGTAGGCCTAGCTCTCGGCGTAATTCCTCATCAATTACTTTCCAGCGAAAGGAACGGATCCACTGCCGCTCTCCGTGCTGCTTTTCTTCCGATAAAGTTAAGACAAGCATTTTAACAAATGCTTCTTTTGTAACTGCACGATCTGGAGCAAAATTGCCATTGCCTACACCTGATACGATACCGCTTTTTACAAACTGTGAAATCTGTTTCTCAGCCCAATGGTTCGCAATATCTGAAAATAACGGAATATGGTAGGTTACCCCTACATAAGGAGCAGCTTCTGCTTCAATAAAAAAGCTATATTTACCTGCTGAGGCGTTATTAACAACATATATAGCTTGCCAACTAACCTCATTGGCTGTCTTTACCGAATCAACTGGCTTGTTGATTTTATTGCTTGTAACTCCTTCTACTTTATAGCCGCTTGGAAATACTAATGACGATTGAAACGGTCCGTAAGAGCTTTCCAATGTAAATTGTACGGTTGCCGCAGAGACGGACAACTCTATTTCTATTAGCCTTTGTTTTTCTGTCGTGTTTTGTTTTTCTGTCGTGTTTTGTTTTTCTGCCGTGCTTTGTTTTTCTGTCGTGCTTTGTTTCTTTTTCACACTTTGATTTTCTTTCAAGTTATTCGACTTTTCGTTGTCTTCAAGCTTTGTCGCTGCCTCAGCGGAACAGCTGTTGATCTCACTCCCTGCAATAGCCATTATGAACACCATCGCTATAAGTAATCGCCTCTTCTTGTAAATATGTTGTTTCACAATGAAACTCCCCTCCCAGTATGAATTTAAAACAAAAAAGCACACCTCCCCTTGATTAAAGGAGAAAGTGTGCTTCACTTTCACTATTTGCGTATAAGCAAACATTACGATATAGACCAAATTATGTCAAGCAAATATTGGTTTGATTACGATTCACTTTGTACTGCAAGCTTCGCAGGCTTATACTTAAACAACGGCACGAGCAGCATAGTACCCGCCAGCATGAGCAATCCAGCAGTTGAATAAATGCCGACAAGCGGAAAATGAACCTTCAGTTGACCTGCAACCAATGTCATAATGACCATCATCCCCATGAACATCGGAGTCAATACGCCGTTGACACGGCCAACAAATTTTTCTTCCGTCCACTGAAGAATGAGCGTGCTTATGCCAATTTGAATACAAGGGAAACCAAGACCGCTAATAAACTGCAGCACCAATGTCAGCGGCACGCTAGTTGACCACCCTACGCCAACCATAGTGAGCGAGCTAAGCAGCATGCCTATAGCAAGCAGCTTCTGCGGTGCGACTTTTTTGGAAATCGCCATTACTACGCCACCGCCGACTAGCATCGCAACCCCGTTGACCATTAATAAAAATTGCAAATATTCCTTGGGCTGTCCAAGTCTTTCCATGACGACGAAAATACCCAGTGTTTGCACAATTCCAACTGCAATACCCGCTAGCGCGAACGTTCCTCCCAATGATTTAAGAACGGGGCTGCGCCATACATATTTTAATCCATCAGTCAGATCAGACAAAAATTTGCGATCTTTAGCGAACTCGCTTTTATCAATCTCTTTATCCTTCGGAATACGATAGAGCACGACCGCCGACAATAAGAACGCCACGCCCATAACGCCTATTGAAATTTCGATGCCAAAATGCTGATAGCTTATTACACCTAATGATGGTCCAATAACCATAAAAATAGCGACTAACGACTGGAACATCGCCATAGCAGGCTGTAATTGCTCTGGACTAATATGCTGCTTGAACAGCTTCATAGCTGATGGCTGTGAAAATTGTGATAGTATGGCAGAAATAAATGTTGCCAGATAAACCATATGCCAAGAGCCATAAGTCAACGTAATAAGAACGACGAATACGGATATAGCAGACAAAAAGTCACACCAAATCATTGTAAGTCTAGGCTTCCATCTATCTGCAAATGTACCTCCAATAAAGGAGAACACAAATATTGGTAAAAACTCTACGAATCCCATCAAACCAACGGCGAATGGATCATTGTTCGTTTTGTCCGTGACAAACATCAAAATAGCAAAGTTTCTTACCCAAATACCAATCTGCAGCAATACGTTAGAAAGCAAAATTGTTTGAAAAAATTTGTTGCGAAATAAACTGCCTGTTGAACTTGCTGTTTCAGCCTGAGCAGACATTGTTGTAACACTCCTATCCTGTCTAAAAAAGTCTTATCATTCAAGAAAAGCTCAAGCTGCTGCTGCGGCTTAATGATAACCTTTAGATTGAAACGGTTGAAGCTTCTCCATCCATTTCTCCTTCAATTTATCTACTTCTCTTTTATAATTTCGTGCTGTTTGTGCGGACTCATGGACGTCAGCGGACAACACATCTTTATAATCATAAAGCAACGGCTGGTCAAAGTGAACCGTCTCGAGGATGAGAAATGAAAATTTTTGCTCGCCAAAATCTTTCCAATCCTGCTGCAGTTGTTTGTTGATATGTGATCCAAGCGATAAAGTAAGCTGTTCTTTATTCCATGCGCTTTGCAAATTGGTGGAGCTTCCGATATAGATGCGCCCGTTTTCTTCATTTTTTATTTGATAGACGCCCATCGAGCGCTTCTGCTCCTGATATTGGGCAACAAGCTCTGCCCGTCTGGCTTTATTATTCTGTTTGGTCATTAACTTTCACTCCTAACTTTTTATCCAATATTTACTGCCGTCATCCTCACGGTCCAAAAATCCGTATTCAATTAAATAACGCCTTAAAGTAACATAATCCTGCTCCGAAAATGGCTTTAGTTTTTCGTTGACATCAGCTTCACTATAAAAAGCACCACGTTCAAAAAAGCTGGAAATATGGCGCAGAATAGCTACCTTACGCTTCTCCTTGCGCGGGAAATTCGTTAACGGCCCGTTTAAGCCGCTTGGAAAATACTGCTTCAGTACATCACCGTATTCTTCTTCTGTGAGCGCATATCGCTCATCAACTTGTGTTGCCGTACGATGAATCGGCACAAACTTTGGCGCAGATACGGTGCTGGCCTCCATCAATTCAATAATAGCCAGCAGAAGCCGGGCTTGCTTCGCTTTTTCTTTAAGCACAAAACGATGATTGCGAATAGTCGAAGCGCTGCCCTTGCCATAGCTCTTAACGATTTGAGCATCGGTTTGACCAGCAGCAAACTGCTCAATCAGCTCTTTTTGCAGTTCAGTAAGACCCGTCGCTTTTTTATCCATACCTAGCAAAGTTTGCAAAACAGACCCATGGGCTTCCTTAATATGATGCGCAACATACTTTCGCGCTTCGTAAAATTTATTGAGCTGCGGAAGCAGAAACACTTCCCCATCCTCGAAGGTTTCGCCGCAAAGCAAGCAACGATAGCAATTAGTATCCTCTTCAAAAACATAGCCTTGCTTTAATTGCTCCAAGCTCGCTGACCAGAACATTTCATCAAGCTGCATACAACACACTCCATTCCAAACATTCGAAATAAATGTTTACTAAATCAACAAACAAATCATAACATCATCTACTATATTATACACAAAACAGTTTCGAATTCAACAAAAAAGCAAACATTCTCAATAAATGTTTGCTTTTTTTCACTGGTAAGCCCCAACTATTCTATATTGCCATGCCAGTCCATTATTCTCTTTGATCCTTAGGTAGCAAAAACGACAATACACCGATTAACGGCAGGAAGCTGCATGCTATCATGACGTAGGCCATTCCTTGCGAATCCGCAATATTGCCAAGCACGACTGAGCCAAGCGCCCCCATGCCGAAGGCAAGTCCAGTTATTAGACCAGAAGCGGTACCGACCTTACCGGGCATTAACTCCTGCGCATAAACGACACTTACTGCAAAACCAGATTGCAGAATAAACCCAAGCACTGCAATAGCCGGATATACCCAGCCAAGCGGC
This sequence comes from Paenibacillus sp. GXUN7292, assembly GCF_050864975.1. Classification (NCBI taxonomy): domain Bacteria; kingdom Bacillati; phylum Bacillota; class Bacilli; order Caryophanales; family Paenibacillaceae; genus Paenibacillus; species Paenibacillus sp. GXUN7292. The sequence goes on from NZ_JBOZWO010000009.1 coordinate 63,537, forward strand.
AGATACGGAATAATAAGCGCAAATGGAGCTGCGCCCACGATGGAGATTAACATCATCTTTTTGCGGCCAATCCGATCAGCCATTATACCACCAAAAAATGTGCCGATAACACCCGCTGCCATAAACAAAAATAGCGGAACCTGGGCAGCCGATATCGTAAGCTCGTAATTCTCTTTTGCATAAAATTGATAAAAGTTTGTAATAGCGGCAGAATACCAAGAACGGGCAAACACGACAATAAACAAGATCGTTAAAGCAAACATCACAACCTGCTTGCTGTGCAGCGGTTTGCGTTCGACTGCCTTTTTCTTCATTTTGACAGCACCCTCAGCTGCCAGCTGCGCTGAGTACCATGGCACAACCTTGAATAATATCGCTATTGCTGCTGCAGCCAGCAGCATGCCCCAAGCGGCACCGCGCTGACCTAGCGGAACAAAAATAAAAATAGTCATAAGCGGGGCCAAAGCCTGTCCGAAATTTCCGCCTACCTGATAAATCGATTGCGAAAATGCTCTGCGGTTGCCGGCTGCCAAATGAACAACCCGTGATCCTTCGGGATGAAATACAGCTGAGCCTAATCCTATAAACACGACAGATAATAACAGCAGTGCGAAATTAGGAGCAAAAGCAAGCCCTGCCATACCGCCCATGCTGCACAGCATACCTATTGGCAATAGCCATGGCATTGGCCTTTTATCAGATACTAAGCCGACGAAAGGCTGCATTACGGATGAGGTCATATTAAGTGTAAAAGCAATCCAGCCAACCTGGGCATACGTTAAATTAAGCGACTCCTCAAATATAGGAAATAACGCTGCAACGACTGACTGCATGGAATCATTAAGCAAATGCACCGAGCTGATAGCAAAAAGTATCATATAAACCGTTGCTGATTTCACTGCGCTTTGCTGTGGAGCTATTTTTTGATGGGATGACATATGTGACGAGCCGCCTTTCTAATTAAAAACCTACTTGCTGAAACGAATACTTACAGGGCTAACTGCGAACATAAACAAGCCAGTAAATTGAACATAGCATATGATAACTAATCATACAATGCATTTTTTATGCTGCTCGCAACGTACGTTTTGGATTTGCATTTCAAATAAGTAATCTGTTCGGCTTCTTTTTAATATTTTACACTTCACAATAGTAAGTCCATTATGTTATAATGAAAGCGCTAACAATCAGTATTCACATTTCTAAGGGGGAATTGAGATGATGAATGTGGCATTGCAAGAACGGAATGTGTATGAGAATTTTGAGTTAGAGTCGGATATTTTGTTTTTTAAAGTCGGCGTACAGAATTTGGTCAGCTTCCATGGGAGGAATTACAATATTAAAAAGAGAATGTCTTCCGAACAATTGAAGCAGCTAACCGACAACAAGAACTTTTTCGCTATTAGCTCCAGCTGTTTTATTAACATCGGCAAGATCAAATCCATTGCGAGCGGCACAATCTACTTCGGAGCAGATATCTCAGATGCGAAGCGGATATCCGTTAACCGCAGGAAGCAATCCATGATCCAGCAGCTATTTTCCAAAAGCATGGGAATTTCTCAATAATCATTTATAGCATTCAACCGCCTTGCTTCCTGCAACGAAGCAAGGCGGTTGTTTGTTTTGGCAAGCCCTGCTATTCTAGGAAGGAAGCAATTTTACTCAACCGATTCCAGGAGGTCAACTTAATGACAGATAAAGCTATTGGACGAGCATTTGAACAGCCTTTTCATGACGAGGCTGCGGTATGGCTGCAGTGGGGCAATTTTGAAGCAGCTGTGCTGCCTAATATTGGCGCCAATTTAATTGCGTTTCGTGATACATTGAATTCCATTTCATTTTTGCGGGAGCCTGCAGCTGATCAGATGGACGATTTCCGGGCACGTCCGATTGTACATGGCATTCCACTGCTTTTTCCTCCAAACCGTTATGAAGATGGAAAATTCCCTTGGAATGGAACAACTTATAATTTCCCGATAACAGAAGAGGCAAGAAACAATCATCTGCATGGATTTTTCCATAATGCCAAGTTCGATGTGCTTGATTACGGCACAACTAAGACCGAAAGCTTTGTCGTGCTTTCCATATCCGTTCATAAAGACCATCCGATTTATACTTACCTGCCGCATACTTTTACAATCCAGCTTCGCTATTCGGTAAGTGAGCAAGGCTTGTTCCAGCATGTGCAGGTGCGTAATGAAGGCAATGACGCGCTGCCATGTCTAATCGCCTTTCATACTACGCTCAACGCGCCATTTGACTCTGCAAGCAGCAGCGATGATTACCGCTTCCAGATGACGATCGGCAATCGCTGGGAGATGAGCGAACGAATGCTGCCTTCAGGTAAATTCCAGCCGCTGCTAAAAGAAGAAGAGCTGATGAAATCCGAAGGCATCTCACCATTCTGGGCGCCGATGGATAACCACTACACCGCTGTTCCGCAAAACGGCCGCAATCAAATGGTGCTGACAGATACTCGTACAGGAATTTCTCTTGTCTATGATGTAGGCACAGCATATAAACAGTGGATGATTTACAATAACAACGCCACTCCAGGCTTCTTCTGCCCGGAGCCGCAGACAAACCTGGTCAACGCGCCTAATGTCGATATTGATGCTGATACTGCTGGTGTTGTAAGCCTGGAGCAAGGCGGCATATGGGAAGAAACTGGGCGTTTGTATGTGAAGTATGGCAAGTAAAATACGCACAAGTTGATTATGTTAACATAACAATTGGTCATTCACTTCTATGTAAAACGGTCAAGTGGGTAGTGTGCAGGTTTTTTAAGCGACCTGCATGCCACCCTGGCATTTTTATAGGTGAATATCAGCATGAACTACCCTTTTACATGCCATTTTAATGTTAATAGCACTGGCGGAATAATAGTAGAATTATTCCAATTATAATTACAATCCACACTAAGCCTTGCGATTTGTATAACCTCGTTCTCATCGACCTTCATTTTCCAAGGTCCGCTAATTACAACTTTACCTCGATTTATTAACTCAACTGCCTCTTCCCAATTGTATTCAATACCTTTATTTTTCTCTATTTCCTCTAAATACACTTCATAACGTCGTTGATCTTCTATTTCCATTTCATCGTTCCGTTCAGAATCCCATACCTCAACAAATTCAAGTCCTCCTAACTTGGAAGCCAGCACCGCATCTCTAAAATTATCTGTAGCATATATTCTTATACCAGACTCCGGAGTCTTAAACAAATTGCGTGAATTTATTGCCTCTAGCTTAAAATTCAACTTTTTAAAACCCTTGACTCTTCCTGACAGTCTCCTTTCCGGAATTGAACGATCATAATCAATAGCATCCATAACATTAAAAACATTTATAAGCGAAAGCTTGCATTTATCTTGTACAATCTCAGCATCTATAAACTGGACTTCTTCTGCAATCATCTTGCCTAATACTTCAAAACTTTTCTCACTAAACACCAAACTCCCACCACCCATATAAGGGAAATCATAGAATTTCCCTTTTTCTTCTATAGCAAGTTTTATAACATCTGTAATATTCATTGGCTCCCCAACAAAATCGGTAAAAATATCAAAAACTCTATCCCCAACCCCGTAAACACCCATAGTGTTGTTATCAGATAATACTCTCCAAACTTTCATTATAAGCACCTCATTAAATTTACGAATTATTTCCATAATTACACTACTCATCTCTTTTTACAACACCTTGTTTTCTGAATCACTCTAAATTAAAACGCAAAAAAAATCGCCCATCCAAAGGATGAGCAATTTCAATGCACTTTTTTTATTTTCCGCCTAATTCACCACATTTGCAGTATGCTTCTCACTTTCCATCGCATGAGTATAAAGATCATAATAATGCCCTTTATTTTTCAGAAGCTGCTTATGATTGCCCTGCTCTACAATTTCTCCGTGGCTCATCACAATGATCCGGTCGGAATGAACAATCGTGGATAAGCGGTGTGCGATTACAATCGTCGTTCTGCCCTGGGATGCGATATCGAGCGCTTGGGAAATAAGCTGTTCCGTCTGCGAATCAAGATTGGCGCTCGCTTCGTCAAGAATAAGAATTTTCGGCTTGAATACAAGTATTCTGGCAAAGGATATGAGCTGACGCTCACCTGCCGAAAGACCGCTGCCTCTCTCGGAAAGTATCGTATCAAATCCATTCTCCATTCTCATTATGATCGGCATAGCCCCGACAAAACGGCAAGCCTCGATAACCTCCTCGCGGGAGATCGATTCATCAAACATTCGCACATTGTCAATTATCGTTCCAGAATACAAATACGGCTCCTGCTGCACAAGACCAACGATTCGATGCAGCTCTGCCTGCGGAATATGTCTCACATCCACCTTATCAATCTCCACATTGCCTTTCTGCACATCATAGAAGCGGCAAAGCATGCTGATCAGCGAGCTTTTGCCCGCTCCAGTCGTACCGACGACGCCGATCATCTCTCCTGCTGCAATATGCAAATCGAGCGACTTAATGACTGGAATGCCATTGGCGTAGGCAAAAGAAATACTGTTAAAATCTACAGCGCCCTTCACCTCCTGAAGGGTTAACGGCTGATTGCCTTCTTTTTCATACTTGGCTGCCAGCTCATCGGTTACTTCCGGCTTAATCGCAAAAACAGACCATATCCGTGACATCGCAACCGTTGCGGATTGCAAGGTATTCCACTGTTGAGTAATCGTATTAATAGGCTGGAAAAACTGGCGAATGTACGTAATAAACGCATAAAGCACGCCGAATTCAAGCTCATGGCTAAGCACAGCTCTTCCGCCAATCCACGTAACAAGCGCAATCGTTAGATTCGACAGCAGCTCGAATGTGCGGCCAAAAATAACGTTCGTTCTAATCTCGCGCAGATTAGCGCTGAAATACGACTGATTTTTTTCAACAAACTGCTTTTCCTGCTCCTTTTGCTGGTGGAATACTTGAATAAGATTCATGCCATTTAAATTTTCCGCAACGAAAGCGACCATGCGCGACAATCTCGAGCGAGTAAGCTGATACGTCTTTCTCATATAGGAACGGAATAATATAGCGATTGTAAAAATAATCGGCAGCAGAATCAAGCAATATACAGCCAACTGCTCATCAAGCTGAAACATCATTACCAAAATAAAAATAAGCATTAATCCGTCACGAAACAGACTTAATAACACCTGATTAAAAAATTGATTCAACGCTTCGGTATCACTTGATACATTCGTGATTAAGCTGCCGCTGGAAACCTTATCAAAATAGCTCATTGAAAGCTTCGAAATATGCGAGAAAAGCTGCTTGCGAATGCCGGCAACAATATTTTGCCCTACATACTGCAGCAGGTTACTTTGCAAATAAGTAAATAAAAAGCTCGTCAGCGACAGTCCAAAATAAATAGCGCAAATGATAATGAGCTGCTTATAATCCTGTTTGCCTGCCAATAAATTGTCATCGATTGCAACCTTCATTAAATAAGGCTGCAATAAATCAGATAGGATAGCTATAACGCTGCAGAAGAAAACACCCAGCACCGCTATACGAAACGGCTTCATATACACGAGTAATGTCCGGAATGCCGGAACATACTGTGCTTTTGCGCTTTCAGCCTGTCCCTTCGTTCTTAAGCCTTCCTGCCAGTTATGTTGCTGAGGCCGCATTATAATCGCCCTCCTTCTGTATCGCGTATAACTGTGCGTATAGGCCGTCTTCCTTCAATAGCTGCTTATGAGTGCCGCGGCCTACAATTTCCCCTTCATCCATTACAATTATTTCATCCGCATGTTTAATCGCGCTTATTCGATGAGCAATAATAATCGTCGTCTTGCCCCGTCTTTCTTTTTTAATAGAATCAATTATTTTGCTTTCCGTTACGGCATCAACAGCACTGACGCTATCATCAAGAATAAGAATTGGCGCCTTCGTAATAAGTCCTCTTGCCAAGCTCGTTCTTTGCCTTTGTCCGCCAGACAGCGTAAGCCCTCTTTCTCCAAGCTTCGTCTCAAATTGATCAGGTAGCGCCACAATATTATCGTAAATCTGTGCCTGCCGGGCAGCCTCCTGCACTTCTTTTAAATCAGAGCTGCGATCAAAAAAAGCGATATTGTCACGCAGCGATGTGCTGAATAAGAAGCCGTCCTGCGGAACATAGCCTATCCCTGTACGCAGGTCTTTGAGCGATAGCTGGCGGATGTCCTCGCCGCCGATAAAGATTGTGCCTGCAGGCGCATCATAAGTGCGCAGCAGCAGCTTCATTAAAGTAGTCTTGCCGCTACCCGTTCGCCCAATAATGCCTACCGTCATGCCAGGCGTAATGTTAAGATTAATATCCTTTAGAACAGGCGCCGCTGTGCTGCGATAAGAAAAATTCAAACTGCTAATAACAATCGGCGAGCGCTGAAACTCCACCTGCTTCGGCTGCTCCAGTTCTATAATTTCCGAGGTCGTAGACAACAGCTCATTAAGGCGTTCCAACGAGGCTCGCGAGCGCTGAATCGAATTAATGACATTGCCAATTTGCTGCAAAGGGTTCATAAGCATACGGATATAAAGCGTCAACGATACAAAGTTACCGATTGAAATTTGATTATTTATTGTCAAATAACCGCCAAATGCCAGCGCTATAACTAACGAAATCGTGCCAAGAAAAGGGATTAGCGCCTGAAAAAAAGACGATACGCGAACGAGCCGCAGCTGTTCCTGCCTAATATTATCGACAGTGCCGCCGAAACGCCCGTTCATAATCGGTTCCACTGCAAACTTTTTCGTAACGCGAATGCCGCCAAATTGCTCCTCAGCTGTTTCCGTCATTTTGCCAAGCGCCTCTTGCACTCTACGGGATCGCTGCTTAATAAGAGGACCTAGCGTCGTCACAATAATCGGAATGAACAGAATAGGGACAACTGATGCCAATATTAAATAAAAAGGAATTCCGATAATCAGCATCATCGATACGGTTGACACTAATAGGATCGTCGCGTTAGCCGCCTGATTAATTCCCATCGAAATCGATTCTCTCACAGCGGTTACATCATTCATGAAATAGCTGAGCAGCTTGCCGACGCCATTTTTGGAATAAAATCGCTCGCTCAGGCTAGTGAAATGGCGAAACAGTCTACCGCGTACGATATATTCAAACTTTCTGCCGACACGCATAATGAGATACATGGCAACGCCGTTGAAAATAACATGCCCTACCCCTACCAGAAGAAGCAGTGCGCTGTATTGCAAAATCATGTCGGATGATAGCCCTTCAATGCTAAGCTTATCTGTAAATTGACCGAGCAACTTAGGAAAAAAAACATGAAAAACATTCGCCACCAAATGAAACATGATGGAAAAAGCGTAAATATACCAGGATTTCCGAAAAAAATCGGCCAAAATCCTTTGAGATTTCATATAAAAATCACTTCCTGCTACGTTAAGGTTTAGCTTTCTTCCTCTTCCAGCAGTTCATAAAGCGAGTTGCGAAGCTGATTCAAAATAAAGCGAAACTGCACAGCTTTATCCCCATCGCTAATAGCCGCCCGCTCCGCCGCCTTTAGAAGATGAAGAAGCTCCCTGCCTGCCGGTGTCAATCGGCGATTTCGTTTATGGCCTTGATGCTGCTCATGCTCATCAGCCTGAGCTTCAGCATTGCCGTCTTGCTCTACATGCGCGGCATGCTGCTTTTCCTCTCTTGCCTCAGTTTTTTCGTTTACTTCTTTAATATCAGCAGGCTGCTGTATTCCCTCGGTCGCTTCCGACTCCTGCTGATCCATCGCTTCCCGTTCCTGCTGCAAAAAGGCAGCACCATCCTCTGTAATCGAGAATACTTGCTTGCCGCTTTGCTTCGCAGAGCTTATAAAGCCTTGATCTCGAAGCATCTGAAGCGTTGGATAAATTGTGCCTGCACTCGGTTTGTACAATCCGCCGGATTGCTCCTCAAGCGCTTTCATCATTTGGTAGCCATGCATCGGCTCTTGACTAAGCAGCTCCAGTAAGGCAAACTTCACTCCTCCGCGGCTAAAATATCTTCTCCCTGAAGCGCTTCCTTCTCTTCTTGTTTCAGCATTAACAAATAAACGCTCTTCAGGCAGCCATTGCTGTTCCAGTTGAAACCCTCCTTCCACAATACGATATATCGAATTATTAATATCGTATCCGATATATCGTATTAAAATCAATAGTTTTTTTTACGATTTTTATAAGATTCTCTTGCACAAACAGTAAAAGCATGTCCATTACTTATTCCAATAGCTTTAAGGTATAATGAATACATCACAGATAGGAGGTCATTATTTTGCAGCTTAACCAAACAAATATAAAAACGCAGCAGCCCCCTTACGATCTCAATAAGCTAGGAACTATGCTCAACGAAGAAAATATTTCGTGGAGCTTTCGAAATATGAAGCACATCATGCCAAGGCAAGATATTAAAGCACCAGCAGAAAAATTCCGTTATCAAGAAAACAAGCAGCAAGTATACGATATACACTATGAAGTAGACGGGAAGCTTCTCAGTGTCGGACACTTTTTACAAAAAGTTTTTGCAACAGGATTCCTCGTCATAAAGGATGACAAGATTGTCGCAGAACAATACGTGAACGGTTATACGGAGCAATCTACTGCTCATTCCATGTCAGTTGCCAAGTCTATCGTGTCGGCTTTAGTAGGAATTGCTGTTGACGAGGGTGCCATTAATGATATCCATGATTCCGTAACCAAATATTTGCCTGAATTAATAGGCAGCGGCTATGATGGCACGACGGTTAAAAACATTTTACAAATGTCTTCTGGCGTCAAGTTCAACGAGGATTACTCAGATAAGGATGCCGAGATACATACCTTTTTAATTGATATATTTGGTGAAAAAGCACTGCCAATCCAGCACTATATTGAGGGGCTTACTAAAGAAACAAATCCTGGCGTATTTCAGTATAAAAGCGTCGACACTCAAGTGCTAGCTATGCTGATCGAACGCGCGACTGGTCGCAAGCTCTCCGCTTATTTGGAGGAAAAAATTTGGCAGCCGCTGGGCATGGAGCATGATGCTTATTGGAATACCGACCTTCATGGCACCCCTATCGCATTTGCATTTGTAAATGCAACATTACGTGACTACGCCAAAATCGGCAGACTGTACTTGAATAACGGTCAATGGAACGGTAAAAAAATCATATCTGAGCAATGGATCAAAGCTTCCATAGAGCCAGATCGAGCTGATCTTCAACCGGGTGCAGCACGCGAATTTTTCGGCTATGGATATCAATGGTGGAAGCCGCTGGGCAGCGACGGTACAGAGTTTATGGCACGAGGAATTTACGGTCAGCATATTTTCGTCAATCAGCGCGAAAATGTCATCATTGTCAAATCCGGCGTAGATCCGACCATTTTTAGCGTGCACGATTATGAAGCGGTTCTTGCTTATCGTGCGATTATTAATCAGTTGAAGTAAAATGCCGCAAACATTTCGCGAAATGTGCCAAAAGTAGTTTTAAGCCATTTTGAGGTGGCGCCCGCCAGTTCTGTATGATATTTCATATACAATTGTGTTTTTCGGAGCATTTCAGCGTATTCTATATGAAATTTCATATACATTCATCCGTTTTCAGGCGGCGCCCGCCAGTTCTTTATGAAATTTCATATACAATTGTGTTTTTCTGGGCACTTCAGCGTATTTTATATGAAATTTCATATACATTCGTCCATTTTGAGGTGGCACCCACCAGTTCTGTATGATATTTCATATACAATTGTGTTTTTCGGGACATTTCAGCGTATTCTATATGAAATTTCATATACATTCAGCCATTTTGAGGTGGCACCCACCATTTAAGTATGAAATTTCATATACAATTGTGTTTTTCTGGGCACTTCAGCATATTCTATATGAAATTTCAATATACATTCAGCCATTTCGAGGTGGCACCCACCATTTGTGTATGAAATTTCATATACAATTGTGTTTTTCGGGACATTTCAGCGTATTCTATATGAAATTTCATATACATTCATCCGTTTTCAGGCGGCGCCCGCCAGTTCTGTATGAAATTTCATATACATTCGTTCGTTTTGAGGTGGCGCCCGCCAGTTCTGTATGATATTTCATATACAATTGTGTTTTTCGGAGCATTTCAGCGTATTCTATATGAATTTTCATATACATTCATCCGTTTTCAGGCGGCGCCCGCCAGTTCTGTATGAAATTTCATATACAATTGTGTTTTTCGGGACATTTCAGCGTATTCTATATGAAATTTCATATACATTGGGCCGCCCCCGTAACAAACAAAAAGATCGCCTCCCTTGCCTGCTAACATAACAGGGGGAGCGATCTTTTTCCATTTCCAGCATGCTTCAACCTTGCAATAAATAAATGACGACCGTTACCGTAATAATACTGACAAGAGTAGATAAAAAGACGGATTGCGAAGCAAATTCCGGCTCATTATCGAACTCTACCGCTAATAATACACTGCTAAGCGAGGTCGGTACTGCCGATGAAACTATCAGCGCAGCAGCGATCACACGGTCTACTCCTATTGTAAGATCTAGCAAAAATACAATAAAAGCTGCTAATGCCGGACCTGCAACAAGACGTAAGGTAGTAGAAATGCTTACATCTATCAGCTGTGCTTTTTTAATTCTCCAATCCATATTGCCAAGCTGTACGCCTAGCGTAATAAGCGCCGTACCTATAAAGGCATTATATAAATACTCAATAGGCGTCATGATCGGCTGCGGAATCGGTACTTGGAACCCTCGCAGAGCTAAGGCAATTGGAATGACGTAAATAATCGGCATCGAAACAATCGTTTTCCATACCTGTCTCATATCTGCTTTGTGGGCATTCACATTGTATATGCCATATGTGTTTGGTATTAGAGACTGAGCCATCATAATGATTACCTGTACAGCAAGCGTCACAGGGTTTCCCGCAAATGCGAGCTGATTAAGCGGAATCCCATAGTTCGCACTATTATAAAACAATACTGAATTACGCATGGAGCTTTTCATACTCGGCCCATATCCGCGAAGACGAATCACGGCTTCTACAACGGCATACTGCAAAAACATAAACAACACTAAAAATAAAATCGTCATGCCTACCAAAGAGCCTGAGATTTCTGTTGTATATAGCAGTTGAAACATAAACGCCGGTGAAAATAAATAGAAATTCAGCTTAGATAATGTTTTAATATCAAGTTTGAATGCTTTTTGTAAAATGACCCCTAGTAGAATCATGATCCCCATAGGAAGCACATTCGTCAATAATATATGAATAAATATCGTCATGTTTTACTTTCTGTTATCCGCTCCAACAAGCAGCTTCAGTTCAACTAGCAACTGATCCAGCTTAGCATATTCATCTACGATGAAATGAATCTTTGCATTTTGCGTATCCATGCTGGCATGCACTTCTTGTACGGAGGCCATATTTTGTTCTGTCGTCGCTGCAATATGAATCATCTCATCCGCCATTACAGTATACTCATGATGCAATTGATTGGCCGAACTGCCGACCTCGCTTGATTGCTCGCGAGTAAGCTGCATATTGCGATTAATTTTGTCTGTTTGTTCCCTAACCTGTTCCGCTTCCTCGCTGCTCGTTACAATTGTAGCATGCCCCTCCTCAACCTGATGAAAAACAGCTTCGATCTGCGAACGGATACTTAGCAATATTTGCGAAATTTCATCTGCGGAATGTCGTGCGGAATCAGCAAGCTTTCTTACCTCGCCGGACACCACAGTGAAGCCGCGGCCATGCTCGCCTGCTCTGGCTGCTTCAATAGCAGCGTTAAGCGCTAACAAATTCGTCTGCTCAGAAATTTGGCTGATCGTGTCAACAATGGTGCTGACCTGTTCGTTCTGCTCATGCAGCTGCTGCATCATCTCTGATGTTCGAGCAATAATAGCACGAACCGTTTCTATTCTATGAGAAAGATGTTCCATTTGCTTACTGTTAAGATCAGTAAGCTGCTCATTCTGCTCGGCATAATAAACCATTTGCTTGGAGCTTTCACTCATTTGTTTAATGCCGGAATCGATTTGCTGCGCAGAATCGTTAATACTAAGCACGCTGCCTGTTTGCTTCTCTATAGCAGCTGTCATCTCACGGAAAGTAGAGGTCACTTCTTCAGAGATTCGGCTGGCGGCATTCATTTGCTCCTTTTGATTGCCGCTGAATTCTGATAATACCAGAATAGAAGCTTGCAGCTTGCCAAGCAATGACTCTGCCATATTGCGGGAATTTTGCGCTTCCTGCTCACGATCTGTAATCTGCTTTTGCAGCTTCTGAGTAAAGGTTGCGGAGAACGCCAGCCCCACTGTTGCAAACACTAAATAAAGGAACAAATAAACTAAAGAATCGTTCGGGAAAATCGCTTGACGCAGCATATCGTCATTAAAAATATAAGTCGTTAATAAAGCGCTGAGCACACCCGTCAGTATAATCGGTTTATAATCGGAATAAAGCGTTATAATAGCCAGATTAACGTAAACCAGAAAGTATGTGCTTACTATCGGGTTAGGATCAGCTAAAATTAACATTGAAGCGATAATGCTTAAATTGACAGGCACAATATACTTCACATATGCTGTAAGCCAGTTGCGATACGTCATTGCTGTAATGATCACATTCATTGCCCCGCCTACGACTAGCAAAGTTAATACAATGCGCAGGTTTAGCCCAATTGCAAGGTCAGTAATGACCCCTAATGCCAGCAGCCCCCATAAAATCTTAGTAAGAAGCCTGTTGCGTTTATCTAATTCTGACTGCTCTGCCTTCATCCTCAACCACCTGTCCTATTATTGTTACAACCTTCCATATAGGAATATTGTCCTAAAAATTTTATAATAGGAACTATAATTTGGCAATGATTGGACAGGGATATTTTTAAGCACCAAATAACCTCATAATAATGATTCCTGCGAAAGCGATAGAAATGCCTGCCACTTCGGCCTTTGAAAACTTTTCCTTTACTACAAAACGGGTATAAAGCAGTACAATCAGCACACTTGAAGCAGAAACAGCAGATACTAGCCCTGTTTTTCCATGATCAAAGGCTGTCAGCAGCAGCATCATGCCTACTGCATTCGTAATCCCGACACCAAGCCCGACGACAAACGTTTTGCTAATGCTCCAAGAACCCTCCTTGGCAGCAGCTATATAACTGTTGCTACCCTGGTTGCCGGCCGCCGCCAGCTGCTGCGTGCGCTGCATTTCTGCACGCCTGTCGCGCATCCACCATGCCCCAAAGCAAATGCTGCCTGTAATAAACATGAAAAACATCGTAGGAAACAGCTCTGCTGACAGAATCGTTGACCATTTGCCGGATAAATCATTGAAAGCAAACAATATCATAGCGAGCAATCCCCACTGAGCGCCTTGCAAATTGCGCAGTGTAATATCATTTGAATAACGCACTAACAATATGCCGGATACGATGATGACAAAAGAAATCCACTGCATCACTTGCGGCTGCTCGTTCCAAAAAACAAGTGCTAATATAACAACGAACACAGGCGGCAAAGCAGTAAGAATCGCAACCAATGACGCCTTTCCTTCTGCAAAGCCTTTAAACATGCTCGCATTGGCGCCGAAAGAGAACAGCCCCATCATTACACCGACCAAACATGCCGTCGTCCACTCTGACGAAAACATTAGAGCACCGGCAAGGTTAATAATAGCACCGCTTGTAAACGTCCCAAACAATAATAAATTTCGGCTAAGCGGCTGCTGGCTTGTCCAATGGTACAAAATGCCTCTAAGCCCGAAACAAAAAGCTGCTAAAATCGAAAACGTAAGCCACATATAGCATTCTCTCTCCCTTTCTCTCTATGAAAACCTGCGCTGCCGTTCCAAACAATTGCAATTAAGGCTATTAAACGTTCAAAACTTGCAGACTCTTAAATATTACAAAGAGTAAATCGTATAAATGCGCATTTCGAGCTTCATACAGCAATAAAACCACGACTGCAATACTTCTTCAAAAGAAGAAGTATTCACCATCGTGGCCACAAACATAATCACTGCTATTAATCGTGACTTACATGCTGCAAGGTAAGCAGAAATATTTGCTCGACATGATCATCATCCAAAGAATAATAGACGGTCTTGCCGACCTTTCTCCGCTTCACAAATCTCATATTGCGCAGCAGCCGCAGCTGATGCGATACGGCCGATTGCCCCATCCCAAGCACCTGAGTCAAATCATGCACGCATAGCTCACATTGCAGCAAGGCATGTACAATTCGAATACGTGTCGGATCGCCCAGCGTCTTAAATAAATCGGCAAGCTCAGTAGCAACGCTGTCTTCCACTAATTTGCTGCGCACCTCAGCGACATCGACTTCTGTGCCTGCGCAGGAATCGTCGCAAGCGCTGCTCAATAAGTCTTTTTCCATTTATCATCCCACCATTGCATGTTCATGTACATCATTATAGCATTGAACTAACTTTCCCGGCAGCATGTCCAGCCTTTATAATATAAATAAAGAACAGATCGCCGACCGGCAATATGCTATTTTATGCTAAACTTCAAATATCAATGTAACACTCAGGAGGAATCCACCAATGCTGACTTTAAAAGAAAAGCTGTACCTGCTGCAGCTTCTAAAAAAAGAAAAGCGCAAGCGCTTCTGGAGCTTTAAAAAAAACGATCCCGTTCATCAGCAGCTTACTGAAAAACTTGAGCAAATGATTCGCAATGAGCAGGTAAACAAGGCTCATCTTTAAGCAAATACTTAGCTTAGGCATTCAATAAAAGTCTAGAATATTGATCCAGCTATTAGTCTTGCTGCAGCCTAAGCTTCCTTTTCACTCAATTGCTCCCTGCAGAAAGCTTCTACCATCGCCAATTCCTCTACTTCCATATCAAGCGCAATATATTGATTGGTTGAAGCATTTAGAAACTCATACTTTGCAATCGTTATTATGCCGTCCTGTACAGCAGCAATTACACGCAAAACTACGCCAGACTCTTCATAAAGCTCGTCCTCTTCATCGATTTGCAGGTCGAGCATAAATTCATATCTTTCTCCAGCAATAATACCATAAGGGTCTTTTAATTGCTCTATACTAAATTCGGTAATTTCAAACATAAGTAATCCTCATCTCTAACTTTAATGATGTGTTGCAAAGTAATCGAAAGGGATGTTACTACGATCAAGTTTGGGATTCCGACCACTGTTGTAGTCCAATTTTTTTGATGAAATAACCCCTGTAAAGGATAAAATTGGCCTACAAAGGCGGACGCTCTCGCTTCTCCATTCCCAAATCTTGCTCTTCGTTCCCCTTTCTTTTTGCTTGCCAATCGTGCCAATAATTAATCGACACCCTCCTGAGAAGCACTATGTGGCCAAATTCGGCAGTCCAGTTTCTTTTTGACCATACAGTTTTACTCTCAACTCCCCTACTAAAGGGATTTCTTGTACTTAGATTTGCCATTTTCGATATTTTTTTAAATCTAAATGGATTTTATGTAGTTAGATTGAGCAAATCTAGCCAAAAAGCAGAAAATGCTCGAGACTAAGTACATGTTTTCCCTTTAGAGCAGCATATTTACCTAAAAAGCCTAAACTAGATGCACAAATTCCACTTAGATTAACCAAGATACCTACTCGCACCGCAATTTTACCAAGGCATGTGGTTGATCGCCGTCAAGCAGCACCGCACCAGCACTAGGATACTGTGCGATCGCATAATTTTCCACCAGGCATTTTCAAAAAAACAGTCTGGAGAGTGCGACTCTCCAGACTGCGATGCTTATAAATGAACCTACATTTGACTAAGCGTCTCAGTAAGTACAGGAACGATTTGAGATTTACGGGAAACGACGCCTTTAAGTACAGCTTGTTTGTTTTCAAGCGATACGTTGAAAGCTTTCTCCACAGCAGCAGCTTGAGCTCCCAGCGCTAGGCCAATAGAATCATTGTTCAAAATGTCAGTTACGACAAGCAAGAACAAATCCAGCTCTTTCGCCGCGATTTTCTCATTAAGCGCAGCTTCAAGCTCAGCTTGACGGCTAAGCACATCATTCGTATCCACGGCATTAACCTGAGCAATTTCTACTTTATAGCTGCTCATTGCAAATTCCTTGGCATCGATCGTAATAAGCTGTTCGATCGTTTTGTCGCTAAGGTCAGCGCCAGCTTTGAGCATCTCAAGACCGTAAACTTCAGCATTAACGCCAGCAATTGCCGCCAATTCCTTCGCAGCTGCTACATCCTGCTCTGTGCAAGTAGGTGACTTAAATAACAATGAATCGGAAATAATAGCGGAAAGCATAAGTCCTGCCATCTCTTTGCTTACAGAAACGCCGTTTTCTTTATATAGCTTGTTCAATATAGTAGCCGTGCAGCCAACAGGCTCAGCACGGAAGTATAACGGACCGCTCGTTTCAAAGTTAGCAACTCTATGATGATCAATAACTTCGATTACTCGTACTTTTTCAATGTCGGTAGCGCTTTGCTGACGCTCGTTATGGTCAACCAGAATAACTTCATTAACCTCTTCGGATACAAGCTCCACATAGCGCGGCGCTTCCACTCCAAAGTAGTTAAGCGCGTATTGCGTCTCGCCATTAACGTCTCCAAGCCGTACAGCTTCTGCATTCATGCCGAGCTTGCTCTTAAGGTCTGCATATACAAGTGCAGATGTTATCGTATCAGTATCCGGATTTTTGTGTCCAAATATAAGTACTTTTTCCATTATTCAAGTGCTCCTTACGTTTTATAAATTTAAGTACACAGCTTCTAACTGATTTTCTACCCTTCATTATAACCTCAAAATATTATTATTCCTACTAGTTCAGCCAAGAAAAACACCTTAACACTTCTTGCCCGTAACAGATTTCCTGTTTTTTTATTTTAAAATGAGTTGCGTTTGCGATATTGCAATGGCGTGCAGCCTACCCATTTTTTGAACTGCTGAATAAAATGTGACGGAATCGGCCAACCTACCCTTTCTCCAATCTCTGCTACAGACAACGATTCATCCATAAGCAAATGACAGGCTTCCTTGCTGCGCAGCGCAAGCAAATATTCTGTAACGGTATGACCAGTCTCCTCTTTGAATAGGTGTGAAATATAATATTTGGACAAATGCAGCTCACTAGCCAATCTTTCCAGCTCAAACGGCTCGGCATAATGCTTTTCAATCCATGTCAAAATCGCTTCTGTATGGGACATCACTCTAGGCATTGTGGCTTCGATAGAAATAGCTAATGTAGCCATCTCTTGCTGCAAATATTGGAGCAGCTGAATGACGAGCAGCGCGTAATGCTCCTGCTGCTTATCTCTGTCCCGCGTATGATGGTTTTCAAAAAACAAAAGATTTTCTTCAATCGGATACCGACTTGCCATGCCAAAAAATGCTTGCTGAGAAAGCTGCCCTTTCCACAAATACATCAGAACCTGCTCCAGCTGTTTGTATGGTTTAATGTATGGCAGCAGCGCGATCGGATCAAATTGAAATACGCTTCTTAAGTAAGGATCAACCGTAGTATTCATTGCACGAACATGATGCAGCTGGTAAGGCTGGAAAATAAACAAGGAACCCGGCTCCATCCGGTATACATGCTGAGGAATCGTCACTGAGCCGTTCCCTTCATGAACAATTAGAAATTCAATACCGCCGTGCGTATGGAAGTAACCTTTATAGTTAATTTCTGCTTCCGTAAAAAATTTCCCGTGAAATGGATTATCCTGAAAATTAATTGTCTCAAGCCTGTTCACAGTACCCCTCCGTCCAACCGCAATATAACTACATTTTAACACAAAAGAAATGAA
This sequence comes from Paenibacillus sp. GXUN7292, assembly GCF_050864975.1. NCBI lineage: Bacteria > Bacillati > Bacillota > Bacilli > Caryophanales > Paenibacillaceae > Paenibacillus > Paenibacillus sp. GXUN7292. The sequence continues at coordinate 81,296 of NZ_JBOZWO010000009.1, forward strand.
CTTTATTTGTGCATTTTTTGTTAAGCTTAGACTAGATTCAAATATGGCATAGGAGAGATGTACGATGTGGAAAGCAGCAATTGAAGACGCAGTTGTAAAAACACGCAACAATATTACTCGCTTCAAAGATCAATATCCTCACGTCAGTGAAAATGATGTCTATCATCTGAACCCAAATAACGAATGGACAGATGGATTTTGGACAGGTTTGCTTTGGCTATGCTATGAGTATTCGAAAGATGAAGTATTCTTGCAAGCTGCCAATAAGGCAACTGAAAGCTTCCGCGAAAGACTGGCGGCCAAGGTTGCGATTGATCACCATGATATTGGCTTCCTATATTCCTTATCCTCCAAAGCGCAATGGATGGTGCAAAAGGATGAGTCTGCGAAAGAGCTAACGATTGCTGCAGCTGATCACTTGATGGGCCGCTGGCGCGAGGAATCGCAAATTATTCAAGCTTGGGGACCAAAAGGCGACGCTGACAATGGCGGACGCATCATTATAGACTGCCTAATGAACCTGCCTCTTCTATATTGGGCTTATGAGCAAACCGGCGACCGTAAATACTATGAAGTTGCTGTTAAGCATGCAGAGAAAAGCCGCCGCTTCCTTGTTCGCGGTGATGACTCTTCCTACCATACTTTTTATTTTAACCAGGAAAATGGGAATGCAATTCGCGGCGGCACGCATCAGGGCTACCAGGACGGATCTACGTGGACTCGCGGACAGGCTTGGGGAATTTACGGCTTTGCACTTTCCTATCATTACACGAAAAATCCTTTGTTCCTGGAAACATCGCTTAGAATGGCCCGCTACTTCCTAGAGCGCTTGCCAGAGGACAATGTGGTTTATTGGGATTTTGATGTTCCTGTTACACCGGATACGAAGCGCGACAGCTCAGCATCAGCAACGACAGCATGCGGAATCTTGGAGCTGCTCAAGCATCTTCCAGCAGATCATCCTGAGCGTGCATTCCTTGAGGACGGCGTAAATCGTTCTATGAAGGGTCTTGTAGAAAAGTATTCCACAATGGGCAAGCCTGATGCTCAAGGCTTGATTGAGCGCGGTTCTTATCACGTTAGAGGCGGAATATCGCCAGACGACTATACAATCTGGGGCGATTACTACTATCTAGAAGCTCTAATGCGTCTTGAAAAAGGACATAAAGGCTACTGGTACGAGTAAAACTGGCAGGCTTCAGTAAAAAAAGGCAATCCCTAAGTCATGAACATGACGGGATTGCCTTTTCTCGTGCGATGGCAACTTGGTCTAAGATTCCGCCGCTGGGAACATGCTTTATTTGTGCTTATAGGACACTTATTCCGTTATTTGCCTCAAAACTGTATTTCGGGGATTTTCACGGACACTCATTCCGTTATTTGCCTCAAATTTGCTGTTTTCGGATTTTCACGGACATACGTTCCGCTATTGGTACAATTTCCGGCTCTTTCCTTGCATTTTTCGAGCAATAGCGGAACGTCTGTCACTATTAGCGTGCAGATAGGGCCATATGAGTACAATAGCGGAACGTCTGTCCAGGTTACGATTCTTTTATTTGCAGCAGTTTCCAAAGGACCATAGCAGTTTCTGACCTTTTGGCACTGCTTTTTGGCGCAAACTGACCGCTGCCTTTGCCCTGCATGATGCCGAGCGAAATGGCCTCAGCGACACCTTCCCTTGCCCAATCCGAAACCTCATTACTGTCTTTAAAATCTTCTAACAAATCAAAGTCCCGTTCTGAAGCAGCTTGACCTGTCATTGCAGCATAGGCACGTACGATCATAATCGCCATTTGCTCACGGCTGATCGGCGCACTCGGCATAAAGCGTTCAGGCGTAACGCCCTTTATGATGCCTGCCTCCGCTGCCGCGGCAACCGCCTCCGCATACCAAGCTCCGCTTGGCACATCTTCAAACCTGGCAGCGCCGGCAGCCTTCAAGCCAAATGCCCTTGTTAACAAAGCAGCAAATTCCGCGCGTGTAGTCAGCGTATCCGGCTTAAAGCGCTGTTCATCCACTCCATCGATTATATGCTTAGCCGCTAAAACTTGGATGGCACGGCCAGCCCAATGCCCAGGCGCAACATCCGCAAAAGAACGGTCCAGCTCCAAGACTGCGTAAATCCCTGTCTGCTTCGCTTCGTAGACCATTTTCCGCTTTTCCTTATCCAGCTTTCCTCCAACATACAGCCATTTGCGGCTTTGATCATCCCAATAATAGATGCCAAGCAATTGTTCATCAATATGATCGGTTGAATATGAAAAGGCCAGCCGCACTTCGTTGGACAATTGGCCGGGATCATCACCTGCCGGCGCTTTTACTTCATACATCTCTCCCCCAAAGGCGAGCTTGCCTGCTCTCGTCATTCCTCCTGCCAGCAGCTGCAAAGCTTTAGCATGCTCAAGCTTTATAACGACAGGTTCTTTTTCGCTTGCTCCATTAGATCCGCCAATAACTCCTGTTCCTTCTGAGCCCGACCCAGGCGGATTGCCTCCGCCGCCAGGTTCTTCTGAATCGGTCTCCCTCACTAGTGCAGCCTTTCCCCATAATCCTCGATTGGTTGCGTTGGAGCTTGTGCCGTTCCATATATATTGCCGCTTGCGGTTAACGCCATCCTCGCTGTCATCGAAGCCGAAATCAAACCTGAATGAGATGCCTTCCTCCGGCTCAATCTGTAAAGCTTCCCACGGTATCGCCGCTTCAAGCATATAGCCAGGCTCATCTTGTTTTGGTGTTACTTCCATTTGCAGCGGCTTTTGCCTGCTGGAATTGAACCAGCGCCAATACGGTTCTGCATTCTCAAGCGCTGCGCTAAAAATAATTTGGCTGTCATAAAATAGAAGCGGTCCATGTGTTGTCATATCGTTCGGTCCAAAGAACAGCTCGACGCCGTCGCCCTTCCATATATTCGCATCGCGGTAATTGTTTTTCATCGGCGTAGGATCGTCGACTTCGGCAAGCATATACAAGTTAGTCTCATCCCATGCAAAATAGAAATCTGCTGTTATCGCCTCTCCCCCGGAACCGCTTACAATATTAGCAGCTGTTAGCGTCGTTTTTTGCGCTGAAGATAAGAAGCTGCTTGCATCCCCGTTGATCGGGATAGGCGTGTCTGTGTAAGGAATATCCATCGTATAGGCGCTTGGCTCCCTCGGCGTATCGCCAAAATCATAATAGTAAGGCTCCTTTAGGCCGAGCATGACGTCATAGATTTGATAATTCGTTTTCATGACTTCTTCCAGAAATATTTTATAAGGACGATCGGCAACATTGACGAGCCCAAAATTGTATTTTTCGCCATTAAAGCCTTCATTCCAGCGGCCTGTCGCCGCTTGATCCAAATAAGAAAACCACTGCGAGCCGACTACAAACCCAAGCGAAGCCGCCCCCTCCACATAGTTACGGTAGCGCAATCCCCTTTCCTGCTGATCAGCTACCAAAATTGGCGATGTGAGGCCTTGCTCTGTCGTGCCAAAGCCCCATTCCGTAAGCATTATCGGCTTGCCGCCTGATGCCTCATGAACATGGCGCAGCATTGTCTTATCCAAATTTTTGGAATAGTGGTTTATGCTGATAACATCCATATAACGGCCTGATGCTTCTGCTAGCCAACCGCGCAGCTTAGGATTGTTCGATGGCGTCGTCAGCCAACGATCGCCTATCAAAAGATGATTGGAATCATATTTGTGAAATATTCTCGCTACTGTCCCATAAAAGCTATCCAAATAGTATTTGAAAAATGCCTCGATATCGGTCTGCGCTTGCAAAGTATCAATAAATAACGGGGCTTCCTTCATTTCTTCAAAGCTTGCAAAGTCTGCATTCCAAGCCTCATTAAGAGCTTCGATCGCGCTGTACTGCTCCTCCAGCTTTTCCACGAAGTGTCCTTTTACAGCAGCCTCGCTTGCTTTCAGCTTCGGCACTTTGGCTATAAATTCATGGTAATGGTATTCATTGCCGAGAAAATACCCGATAATCAGCTTATTGTCTTTGTTCTGTGGAAGCAGGGCGCCGAAAGCTTCATCAAGCTTATCCTCTGCTCCTTCGGCAAATATATCGAAGATTTTAAGGCCAGGTATTTTTGCCCATTCCATGCTGCTTAGCGGCAGAAATGCAACATACGGCGCGCTGAATTCATTGGCTGAAGTTGTTTGCGACCAGCCTCCGACACTGTTGAAGCCCCATTTTCCCAGCCTTGACCAGCTATCCTCGAAAAACTTGCGTGACGTATGCGGCTCGCCGTATTTCTTAATCCGATTTGCCAAATAGTAAGAGAAATAGTCCTTGGCATTTAAAAACGCAGACTTGTATTCACTATTATAAGACGGCAGCCATTCAAACACTTCTTCCCTTCCTGTAACTAGCGTATAGGAATCATTTGGCTGCAGGCCGTTGACCGCCATACTGAAAAATGCATTCCCTTCGGGAGTTGCCATAATGGTGCGCGATCCGGATTGCTGAATGCTGTAAAAGCCTGTAGCATCCAGCCCATACTGCTCCTTGCTGTTCTTCAAACCTCCGTATGGATCCCAATCAGGTGCAGTGAGACTGCCGTAATAAGCAGCGTCAGCTGCCACATCATCTAAAAGCTGCTGTTCATTCGTAATTTTTTCTGGAAAATCAGATGTGATGACTTGGCCAAATCGATCGACAGCAAGATTGCCTTGAGCGTAATACGTATAGCTTTTTACGGCGCTTGGTTCCATGCCTTCTTTTTGGGCGTAGGCTTCCAAAACCGTCTGCTCTGTAAGCGACAGCGGGCCTGAATACAGCAAATATTCCGAATCCGCAGCTGTTTTATAATAGATTTGCGCCCCTTCGGTAGCGCTCGTTAATGTTACGGTAAGCGGAGTGCTGCCAATAATACCGTCTGGCGGATCAGCTGTAACGGAAGCTGTATTCGTATTCAGCATTACTTTTGAAATTTGCGGCGTCCAAGCTTTCTCCGTACCTTTTACTTCGATTTTCAAATAATGCGTTCCAGCAGGAAGCTCGAAGCTTTCGTATAGAAACTGCTGCCAATTGGAAACTGGCTGGCCAACGGCAGATACGTTTGGAGTCAGCTCCGTGTATGAAATACCGTCAGCGGATACTAAAAATCCGTGCTGCTCCATTGACAGGCTCGTTAGAAAAAAGCTGCTGACCGCGAAGCTTTTAAGCTCATAAGGAGTATGATAAACCAAATAGCCCGGATCAATCGTATTGCGCGTCATTCGAGCTGTATCGCCGCCGAAATAGTGGGCATCCGCTGTTTCAATACGGGCGTTTTTACGATCAAAGACGAGACTGAAATTATCTAAATAATCCGTCATGCCTTCTACAGCCGCTGCCGCTGCCATTCTCACGTTAGGAATCGGGACGATTGCCGCAGCCAGCAATGACCATACACATAGCATTGCAGCTAATGTACGCATTTTCATCATTTAGCCTCCCTTGATTTTTCATTTTCGCTAAGCCGCCTTATACAGGCGGCCTGTCTATTACATGAATTATTTGCCCATTTGCTGCTTTAACACATCATAAATATCCTTGGCTAGAAAGGCGTTGGCGCTGTCATTTTTGTACCAGTTTTCAAACCAGTCCTCCACTTTCTTACCGTCGCCTTTATTCCAGGTATCCATTGCATCCTTCATCGCCTGCTCTGGCGTATACCCCTTGCCGCCAACAACAGCCTTCACCCAAATATCATCGATCGGCTTCGTTAAATTAGAAGAGATTAAATCGAGATCCTTAGGCAGCTGAGGCATATGCTCAGGGTGAGTAATTTCAACATAGGGCTTGCTCGTATCCAAATAAATTTGCTGTGCAGCTTTATACATTTCGAGCCCTTCCGCATGAATGGGATTGGATGCAGGATCAAAATCAACCTCTATCTTGCCGCACTTATCATCCGGCAGAAAGGATGTCATCATTTGCAAATCGATTGACCAGGAAACTTCATTTTTAGACTTTTCCAAATCGGCAGATTGCGGACAGCCATTGGCATTCAAGTTCCAGTGCTCGCCTTCATTGCCGTATTTAAGCGTTCTGGCCGTTTCCGGCTTCACAAGAAAATCGATATAATCCATTACGGCCTCCGGATGCTTTGCTTGCGCGTTGACAAACGCTGTAGCTTGAACAGGATTAGTGAAAGCCGGGTTGAATTTGCCTGCTGGGCTTTCCGGATAAGCGATCGGCACAACCTTGGCGTTCGGATCATTTTTCTTCAAGCTCGCGAGCTCATTGTTAACGAAGCTGATCCAGTTGATTTGAAGCGGATAAATGCCCAGCTTGCCGTTAATAAAATCCTGCTTCGCCTTTGCCCCATTATTGTCATTCAAATAATCGCGGTCAACGATGCCTTCTTCAAACAGCTTTTTCTTGAATTCTGACATTGCTTTGAAATTTTCCCAATTCCGCGTTAGCTTCCCGTCCTCAACTACCCATCGTGTCGCTTGAAATATTTGGTCGATTACAAAACCGGACTGAAAGCTGAGCGCGATTCCATAAGTATCCTTCTGTCCATTATCGTCCGGGTCCTGCTCGGCAAACGCCTTCGCTACCTCGTAAAGCTCCTCTGTCGTTGCCGGCACTTTCAAATTCAGCTTCTCCAGCCAATCCTGGCGAATAAGCAAAGTATGAATAGGAGCAACCTCATTCAAACGGGCAAATTCATATAGCTTGCCGTCTGCTTTAAGCCCAACCTTTTTAAGTACCGGATATTCCTCCAGCAGCTTCTTGTATTCGGTGCTGCTGCTTTCAATAAGCCCGTCAATCGGCATCATTTGCTTCTGCTCATAGATTGGATTTTTAATATGCGGCGCTACTTCAAAAATAACATCCGGCGCACTGGATGATGCGAACAGGACATTCAGCTTCTCTCGTGATTCCCAGCGTGGCACCGCGACAAACTTCACATTGTGCGGACCGTTTTCGTTAATCCATTTTGTCCAGCGGTTTTCCTCCACTGTCCCTTCCGTTTTAGGCACATTACCCCGATCATACACGGTAACTGAAATATTTTGCTTCTCCTTTGGCTTCTCCGTTGCCTGACTGTCGTCAGTTGATTTGGGCTGGGTTGAACTAGTGCTGCCAGGCTCAGTATTACTTGGGGTATTATTGCTGTTAGACGAACAAGCAGCAAGCAGCACTCCCATTACCAACAACGCGCAAACAGCAGAAAGCTTCCATTTTTTCATTAGTGTCATTCAGAATACCCCTTTACAGATATGAATTTTCTATCCTTTAATAGAGCCGATCATAACGCCCTTGACAAAGTATTTTTGAAGAAACGGATATACCGCCAGCATCGGAATAATAAGAACCATAACGCTGGCAGCCTTTAGCCCTTCCGGCGTAATACTAGCTGCATCGTCCGGTGAAATATTGACCATTTCCTGCAGCACCGACTGCTGACGAATCATTTGCTGAACAAGTACCGTCAAATTGTATTTATCCGTTTCATTCATATAAATAATGACGTTCATAAAGGCATTCCATAAGCCTACACCGTTGAAAAGCGTGATTGTTGCCAGTACAGGCATAGACAGCGGCAATATAATTTGCAGCATAATTCTCCACTCACCGCAGCCGTCAATCCTGGCAGCATCGTCGATTTCGTCGGGGATATTGACAAAAAAGGTGCGCATGACCAGCACATTGTACGTGCTTACAAGTGCCGGAAGCCAGATAGCCCAATACGTATTAATGACATGCAGCTCCTTGAGCACCAAATAGGTCGGTATTGTCCCGCCTGAAAACATCATGGTAAACACCATGGCCAGCATAAAAAATTTACGGCCTATAAAATATTTTCGGGATACCGGATAGGCGGTTAGTATCGTGCATGCTACCGACAGCAACGTGCCGATAACCGTAATAATCAAGCTGTTATAAAACGCATCGACGATTCTTGTGCCACTCCATAGAGCAGCATAGGATTCCAATGTCCAGCCAACCGGCCACAGCGATATGCGTCCTGATGCTACAGCATGTGTATCGCTAAGCGACAGCGCCATAAGATGGACGACCGGCAGCAGGCAGCTGAGCGCAACTAACAGCAAAAAAATATAGTTGATCGCGTAAAAAATCTTTTCTCCTGTTGTTGATTTCATAAAGCTCCTCCTGACGTTACCATAGTCCCTGATTGTATTTACGAGCGATGGTATTAGCTAGGATGACTAGCATAAATCCGACCAGGCTTTCAAATAATCCCATGGCTGTCGTCAAGCTGAACTGGCCTCGCTGAATTCCGACAGTGTAGATATACGTGCTGATTACGTCAGCTACCTCGGATACAGCGCTATTTTGCAGCATATACACCTGATCAAAGCCGACATCCATTACCTTGCCGACATTGAGTATAAGCAGCAGAATCACAGTTGGCGCAATGCCAGGAAGCGTAATATGCCAAATTTGCCGCCATTTGCTCGCTCCATCCATACTTGCCGCTTCATACAGGTTAAGGTCGATGGCCGTAAGCGCCGCCAAATACAAAATGGCGCTAAACCCCATTTCCTTCCATACGCCAGATCCGATAAAAATAAATATCCATGATAGCTTTTCGTACAAAAACGGGTATGGCTTGCCAAATAAAGCGGTTATCCATTTGTTAATCGTCCCTGAATCTAGAGCAAATAAAGATACGATAATGCCCCCAATAATAACCCAGGACAAAAAGTGCGGCAGATACACGATCGTCTGCACGGTGCGTTTAAACCATGACTTTCTCACTTCGTTAAGGAGTATCGCCAGCACGATTGGCACCGGGAAACCAATCAATAGGCTTAACACGCTTAAAACTAGCGTATTACGAATAATGTTGAGCGTTTGTGCCTGATTGAACAGCAGCTTGAAATTGTCCCAGCCTGTCCATGGACTTCCGAATACGCCGTCTGTCCAGTTATAATCCTTGAATGCAATCATAAGCCCGCCCATTGGTGCATATTTGATTACGATAAAAAACAATATGGCCGGCGTGAACATGATAAAAAGCGGGATATTTTGTTTCCAAAGCTGCTTTTTCCATGCACTGCGCGTCTTCGAAGCCGTTCCTGCTCCGCCGGCTCTCCCCAATTCCTTCTGTTCCGCCGTAGTCATCGTCCCCTCCTGTCTTTTCTACTGCTCCTAGCAACGCAGCAGTAACTGTTGGTTGTGCTTACATGATTAATAGTAGAGTTTTCTTGCCATGGGCGCCTTGAATATCTAGCCACAAATCTATAGATTTTTGACATACAGTGGAAAGGAGTGATCTTGCGCAGAATACAGCTGGGAGCAAGAAAAAGGCTGAATCTATTGATGCAGCCTGCGGAATTCGGTTGGAGACACATTTTGTGTCCGATTAAATACATTGGTAAAGTAATTTGGATCGTTGAAACCAACTGCCGAAGCGATCTCAAACATTTTCATGTCAGTATTACATAGCAGGAGCTTCGCTTTTTCCATGCGTACCTTCGTCAAATAATTCGTATAGGTTTCGCCGGTTTCCTTCTTGAAAAGCTTGCTGAAATAAGTGACGCTCATATGAAACATCTCGGCTACAGTGCTTAATCCACACGTTTCCATATAGTTGTGTTCGATATAATTCAACGTTTTGTCAATGACATTATTGTTCATATTCGCTTGCCATGTCTGGAAGCAGGCTATGAACTGCTTCGCCAGCTCCTCAGCCCATTGCAGCAGCTGATCTGATGTGCTTGCAGCCTGAAGCCTGTTCATTTGCAGTCCCATATCAAGCTGCCCGTTTTCCTCGGTGAGAAATCCTTTGTAAGTTTGCTGCAGCGCTTTTGCAAATATAAGCGCATCCACTTTTGCGCTTTCCACTGGTTTCTTCGCAAGCTTTGAAAGGATATCCTGCAGCTGGCTTTTAATTTCTCCGATATTGCCAAACATAATGCCTGTAGCTAAGCGGGTATGCATCTCTTTTATTTTCGCCTGATTAATAGTATGCGGGGCGCTTGACAGCTCCACTGGAGCGCTAACGGGAAGCTGGTAGGCTACTTCCTTCATTGCTCCCCCCTGATAGATCGTTACTGCAAGACCAAGGTACTGGCCGACAGCTGCAAATATAGCTTCACTCAGCGCCTGCGGCTCATCGTTGACCGTTTCGAGCAGCAGGGCAAATTGATCAAACTCCAGCGAGATCAAGCGGTAATGCGAACAAGACTGCTCGCTTAGCTCCGACACGATATTAAACAGGGCAAATTGAAGCAGCTCCAGATCATTTTCCTTATACTGCCGTGCTTCTGGAAAATAATCATTTACCTGCAGCATAAAAATTTGATAGCTTCCATAAGCTTCCCTCACTCTGGCAACAAGCTGCTCATCACAAGGCAGCCGCAGCAAAATCGAACGCAGCACATGCTCCTCCATCGCATGCCGCTCAGTCAAGTGGCGCGCCTTGGCGAGCGCCGCTTCCCGGAAATGGTCATAGGCTCTTTGCAGCACTTCTTTGAGCACCTGCTCGTTGCAAGGCTTCAGCAAAAAATCAATGGCTCCAAATTTCAAAGCAGACTGAGCATATTTAAAGTCCTCGTAGCCCGTCAATATGATGACAGCAATCTCTTTTTTATGTTTATAAATATATTCAGCCAATCCTATGCCATCCAGCAGCGGCATGCGTATATCCGTTAATATCAAATCAGGCCGAAGCTCGTCCAGCATCTCAATAGCATGCTGCCCATTTTCTGCTTCGCCGACAACGGTCCAGCCAAGAGAATTCTGCTCCAGCATTTTCATCAGCCCTTTGCGAAACAACATTTGATCTTCTACGATTAGCAGCTTTCCAATCATTGTTACTCCTCCTTATGCTGTTTCCACTGAGGCAAGCGGCTCATAAGGCAGTCTTATCGTTACAGTTGTTCCGCTCCCTTGCGTGCTGCTTACTTCAACTCGATACGGCTGTCCATATAGCAAATCTATGCGGCGTATTACACTGCGCAAGCCTGTCGACTTTCTCTCCTTATAATCGTGATAATCATCTGCGGCAAAAATACGGTCGAGCTGTTCCTTTGACATACCGGACCCGTTGTCCGCTATTTCGATGACTACATCATGCTCCCGTCTAACCGCCCGTATGATAAGCCGCTTATCACTTGCAAGCTCACGAAATGCATGCACAAAAGCATTTTCTACGACGGGCTGGAGCAGCAGGCGAGGCACAACGCAATCCAGTCCTTCCTCGATAATCAGCTCCGCCTGAAAATGATTTTCTACAAACGCAGCCTGCAAGTCCAAATAATGCTGAATTTGGTGCAGCTCTTCGCGCAAGGTAGTTTTCTTATCAACCCGCTCTAGTGAATATTTGAGCAGATCAGATAACGCTGAAACCAAATTAGCAGATTCTAAATCATTTTGTATGTATAATTTCCAATACAGCCCGTTAAGCGTATTGTACAAAAAATGCGGGTTGAGCTGCGCTTGAATCGCTCTTAGCTCCGCATCCTTTTCACTTAGCTGCCGAATATAAACCTCTTTGATCAGCGATTGGACATTGCTCGCCATTGCATTAAAGCTTTCGCCCAGAAAAGCTAGTTCATCCTTTGAACGCGGCTTTACGCGCACATCAAAATTGCCTTCGCGCATAGCCCTCATCGCCTTTACCATCTCCTTAACAGGCCGCAGCATACGATGGCTGAACAGCACAATCAGCACGCCGCTCATCACAATCGCTGCCAGCCCGGAAACTAAACTGATGTTAAGCAGCACCTTGCTTTTGCTCTGGAAGGACTCTAGCGACGCCCGGCTGATAAGTGTAAACTGATTAGCAGTTGAGTGATTAACCGCGTATAAAAATCCCCCCTTCTCCTCTTTGCGGACAAACACGCTGCTGGACAATACCGGCATATCCGGCAAGAGCGATTCGTCATCGTCGGAATAAAGCAGCTGATTTCTTTGCTCGAATAAATAGACCTGAGAATCGGTCCCTTTCGTCAAATCATATAAAGTTTTAGCAAACAATCTTTCGTCAATTACCATAACCAGCAAACCGTATCTTTCCAGTGACCGGTTATTTTTCATCCAACGGGAAGCAATAATAAAGTCTGTCTTTTCATTCTCGTTAAAAGGCGAGACGATTTCCCTTTTCAGCCAGATCAACTGGCCGTTTGACTGCTCCACATTGCGCAGCACATCTTCAAATATTGCAGGCTCAAGCTGTCCGATTTTCTCATTCATATGACCAAAATAGTAATTAACGCCGTTCAAATCATAAAAATAAACGGACTGAATATAAGGCTCGTCCAGTTTAATTTGGCGGAGAAGGCTCTGCAGCTCTTCATGCTCTAGATAATTATCGAAAAGGTTGTCACGCTTTGTCATTAAATTCGTAACGACCTTCTCTATAACACTATTAAACACAATGCTGTTGGAAATACGGTAGATTTCCTGTATACGCAAGTCCAGTGTAGACATAGCCTGCTCATTAGCTTTGCCGTACTGCTCGCTAACCTCTTCCTCAAATAGCTGAAGATGCGTTCGATAAGATAAAAAACCTGTAATCGAGCATGAAAACAATATAATGCAGGATAAGCCAATAATAAATTTGGCATTCATGCTTATTTTCAAAACGCGCTCCCCCTCGCTACGTTTTTAAACAAGTAGAATATAGCATGTCATTTCATGTTTCTCAATTGTAAATTGAATATCAAGGGCTCCGCCGTCCTTTGGAAAGGCGAGTTTACCGGCGAATTATAAGAACAAGTTTATAGAAAAAAACTTATAAATTTTTATAATTCAAAACAAAAAAAACCGCCTCCTAAGGAGTACGGCTTTTCTTTAGTCGAATACGATATGCATCAGCCTTTCACAGCAGAATTCGAGATACCCTGAATAATGAACCTTTGCCCGAATAAAAACACAATGATCATTGGAATAATGCCTGCTGAGGCTGCCGCCATCATTCCGTTATAGTCGACTGTATTTTCCAAAATAAAGCTTTGCAATCCGAGCGGCACGGTATACAGCTTCTCATCAATTAAAAACACCAAAGCATTCTCGTAATCGTTCCAATGCCAAGAGAAATCGATAATAGCCAATGTAGCAAGTGCTGGCTTAGCTAGCGGCAAAACGATTTGAAAGAAAATTCTCAAATGTCCCGCACCGTCGATAAAGGCGGATTCTGAAATTTCATAAGGAACAGACATGAAAAACTGCCTCATCATAAACACACCGAAGATCGTAAACATGCCTGGCAAAATAAGCGCCAAATGCGTATTATAGATGCCTGCCCACTCAAACATAATAAATTTTGGAATAAACAAAACCTGAGGCGGCACCATCATCATCGATAGATAGAGAACAAATAATACATTTCTTCCTTTGAATTGAATACGAGCAAACCCATATGCAGCAAATGCGGATAAAAAAACTGCTCCTGCCGTACTGATAATCGATATTTTCAAGGAATTTAAATAATAGGTTAAAAAGCTTTTGTCGCCCGACCATACTTTTATATGATGATCCATAACCGGCTTATCTGGAATCCACTTAATCGGAAACTGAAACACTTCACTTGGCGTTTTAAAGGACGTGCTGATCATCCACAAAAAGGGAACGACCATCACGATGCCGCATGCGAGTACAAGTAATGTAATCATAAATTGCTTGAGATTAAAGAGCTCTTTTCTTTTCTCCCATTTTGTCAGCGATGCCTTCATCCTGCTTCCCCCTCTTTAGTAATGAACCCAACGTTTCTGTCCTGCCCATTGCACCAGCGTAATCAATAGGATGATTAGGAACAGAGCCCAGGAAATCGTTGAAGCATAGCCCATTTCATAGTAGCGGAAAGCATTTTGATACACATACAAGGACAAAATCGTCGTACTGCTGCCCGGGCCGCCTTGTGTAATGGCTTGAATAATTCCAAACGTTTTGACAGTCATTATCATTCCTGTTACAAGCAATAAAAAGGTCGTTGGGCTGACGAGCGGCCAAATGACCTTGCGCAGCAATTGAAACGGCCGCGCTCCATCGATTTTGGCCGCCTCGAGCAGCTCAGGAGATACCTCCTGCAATGCCGCCAAATAAATAATCATGTTGTAGCCGAGCATAAACCAAATCCAGATAATATCAATCGCAATCATGGAAGTATCCGTAGTTGACAGCCATCCTGGCGGCTTGGCAATCCCGATCATTTTAAGTGCGGCATTAATGGGGCCTTGCGTCGGCTGGAACAGAAGCATCCATACAAACGCAACGGCTACGCCGCTTGTAATATACGGCAAAAAGTATAAAGCCCTTAGCAGCTTTTTAAGATACAGCTTTTGATTCAGCACAACGGCCACGACAAAAGCCAGCGCGATGGACACCGGCACAGACAATAAGAAAATGGCCGTATTTTTTAAGGAAATATAAAACACTTCATCGTTAAGCATACGTTTAATATTGGCAAGGCCGATAAACTCTACATTCGGATTCATAAATTTGTAATTTGTGAACATTAAATAAAAGGAGTATATCGCTGGCAATACAAAAAATACGAATATCCCTAGCATATTCGGCCCGATAAACAAATAGCCAAGCTTGCTTTGCCGTTTCATCCAGTTGTTCATTCAACCGCCTTCTTTCTCTTTATGTCACTCTAAAGATAACAAGGACTGGCGCACAAATTAAGGAACAAAACCACCTGATTGATATAACAATTATTCGCAATTGCGGAACTAGGAAAGAAATGTTCTATTGTGCCAAGTAAGCGTGACGATTTGCTGGACAGACATGCCAAATTTACTATTGCGCCGTATGCGTGACGGTTTGCTGGACAGACGATCCAAATGTACTATTGCGCCGTATGCGTGACTGCTAGCTGGACAGACGATCCAAATGTACTATTGCGCCGTATGCGTGACGGTTAGCTGGACAGACGATCCGCTATTGTGCTTAAATTGCTTCATTTGCGCGATAAAAGTGACACTCGTTCCGCTATTGCTCCAAAAACACTAAGAAAAGGGCAGTAAATGAGCGAATAGCGGAACCTGTGACCGCGAAACTTCAAAAATTGCATTATTTGGGCGAATAACGGAACGTGTGTCCGCGAAATAAAAAAAGGGCAATCCCCGTCATGTTCATGACATGGGATCGCCCTGGTAGCGCTGCTTATTTTTTCAAAAACTCATTATGGCGCTTCACCATATTCGCAACTGTATCTGCTACGCTTTGATTGCCTAGGAAATACTTCTCATACTCCTGTCTGCGCATGTCCTTCATCTCTTGTGGAATGCTGCTGACGAACGTAACGGTCGGATCTTCAAACAAAACATAATTCAGTGAAGGAACATCATAAGTAGCTTCATTGCCGCCGAGCAAGCTCTTCAGCGCTACCTCCTGATCGACTTCCTTGGAAGCCGGCAGTCTTCCGCCCGCAGCAAGCGGCGTCATTCCTCCATCGGTATACCATTTCAAAAATTCCCAAGCTGCTTCTTTATGTTTCGTCTTGGCGTTAATCGAAACAATATCACCAAGGCCCCCGACGATATGGAAATCTTCCGGATTATCCATCATTCTTGGAACTGGCGCAAAAGCGATTTCAAAATCACGCGGGAAGTCTGTAAAATTGTTTGAGCTGCGGATCAGCCATTCTCCAATATTGAGCATAGCCGCTTCACCGCTTAGGAATACATTTTCAACCGGCATTTTGGAAGTAATTTGTTCACCTAATGGAGGAGTCGATTTATCTTCGCTCATCATGCCGTTCATTAGCTCCAGCCACTCCACGATTTTAGGATCATCCATATTCGAAGCGCCGTCCGCTTTGACATAGCCTGTTTTATCCAGAATAGAATCCATAGGGCCAGGGAATGTTTCTAGATGCTGAATAAAGCCATAACGATTATCCTTCGTCAAAATTTTGGCATACTCACGCAGCTCCTGCCAAGTCCATTCCTTCGGCACTTCAAGTCCCGCTTCATCAAGCATATCTTTATTCAAGGCGACAAAGTTTACGCTTTTTTTAGTTGGAATGCCATAAAACTTTCCGTCTATCTTCCACGATTCTGAATCCGGTCCTATTTTTTCAACGATCGGATAATCTGTGAATTCGCTTAAATCAAGCACGGCTCCGGATTCAACTCGCTTCGTCAACCTTGTTAGATCGTAGCCAACGAATAAATCAACATTTTGTCCTGTCAAAAGCGCTGTATCCAGCTTCAAGTTCCCTTCGTCATCATTTACGAAACGGATATACTCGACTTGAATATCAGGATTCTCCGCATTCCAATTATCGACTGCCGCTTGAGGACCTGATTCCGGCGGAACGCCTCCCCACATCGTCAGCTTGATTGGTGCATCCTTCGAGCCTCCGCTGCCTCCGTTATTCCCCGGATTGTTAGAAGCAGCTCCCCCTCCGCCTTCATTTCCTTTACTGGAGCAGCCTGCAAGCAAGCCAATAGCAAGCATGCATACGAGCAATACTGTAAGCCATTTTCTGTTGTTCAAAGTGCCGACCTCCTCTTGAATTGTTGCTTTCGTTATATTTGCCATCGCTGACATGTTTAGCTTAACAATCAGAAGTCCAACACTGAATAAACAAATCTGTCAAATTGATAGAACAATTATTAGCAAATTTGAGCTTTGTCATAGACATAGTTTTGTTCAATCATTTTCCGGTCGCCGTTATTCATGCTGCTTGCGATACTGGCTGGGCGTCTCATTGGTGAAGCGCTTAAATATTTTAATAAAATAATTATCATTAACGAAGCCTACCTTCGCTCCGATTTCAGAAATGGCTAATTTTGAGTTCTTCAAATACCAGATCGCTTTCTCCACTCTGACCTGATGCAAATAATGAATAAGCGTCTGCCCCGTTTTCTTTTTAAATAAGGAGCTGACGTAGTTCTCTCCCATAACGACATACTGCGATAAAAACTTTACAGATAAATCCTCGGCATAATGCTCTTCAATATACGCAATAATCTTGTTTACTTCCGGATGAGTTATTTTTTCTTCTTCTAATTTGATTCCAACGGCCGGATGCTTTGCCAAATCTTCCGAAGCTGGATTGTTTTTGCTTGGAGCATTAGTCCCAGTCCCTTGAACAGATGCTGTCTCAGCCAGCTCTTTATTTAATTCCTCTCTAATTTTGCCCAGCGTTTCACGCAAGTCTTTTACATTCATAGACAGCTTCAAAATATAGTTGGAGGCGCCGTATTCCATCGCTTGCCGCAAGTATTCAAACTCACTCATGCAAGTGAGCATAACAAACTTCGTCTTGTAGCCAGCCTCTCGCGTTTTTTTGAGCAGCTCGATTCCGTCCATTTGCGGCATAATAATATCTGCCAGTACGAGATCGGGCTTCATATCATGAATAAGCTGCAGAGCTTCAACGCCATTGCCTGCCTCCCCCGCTACCTCAAACCCCATGCTGTTCCAATCGATCAGCTCCTTCACCGATTCCCTAACGAACACTTCGTCTTCAACAAGAATGACTCTCCACATCACACTTCCCCCATTTCTTGTTGTTTTCCATTTAACATTTCATACGGCATAGACAGCAGCAGCGGAATTTCTATGCGGGCATGCGTACCTTTTCCTGCTTCAGCATCTTTTAATATGAGGTGACCTTTTTCTTTAAACAGAAGCTCCAGACGCTCCTTCAGATTGGAGATGCCAATGCCACGCCGTGTTCTTCCGGGGCGTTGTTCCGCTGCTTCTTTTAAACCAATGCCATTATCAATAATATCGATTCGCAAGCGGTCCTTCTCTGCTTTAGATATTTTGATCTTAATTTTGATGTTATCTCCATTAGCTCCAATGCCATGGCGGATTGAATTTTCAACCAGCGGCTGAATACTGAACTTTGGCACTAGTGCAAATTGCGTGTCCTCCTCGCCCTCATATTCCACCTCAAGATTATATTTAAAACGGATTTGTTGAATATGGACATAAGCTTGTACGAGCTCCAGCTCATCCTTCAAATGAATCATATCAATCTCCGAATTTAGGCTCATTTCCAGCAGCTTTCCGAGTGCCACACACATTTCCTCTATGTCTTCATTTTGGCTTCGGATGGCGCTCCATTTCATCGTATTTAACGTATTCAACAGAAAATGAGGATTCATCTGAGACAGCAGCATTCTAAAATGCACTGCTTCCTTTTGCCGTTCTTCCTCTTTCAGCTTTTGGATTAAAGTATTCATATCGTCCAGCATCGTATTGAAGGTTCGGGTCAGCTCAAGAATTTCACCAGAGTATTTATCCTGCGGCAATCGGATCCGCAAGCTCTTATGAACCGCATCGCGCATCTTTTTTTGCAAATGATATAATGGACGGGTAATGGTAGAAGAAATGATAAACGTCATCATAATGAACAATGCCATAAAGGCCGCAAACGTTAAAAAATATTGGCTCTTCATCATCTCTATTTCACTGAACAATATTTCGGACGGCGTCCGATTTACCATATACCAATCAAGCGTCGGAATATAACTGTAATTAACTAGCGCTGCAGAAGTTTTATCAATAAAATAGCCCTTTTCTCCACCCTCAATAATCCGCAGCATAGCTTCCTCTGATAGACTGAGCTCAGTTGATGACTGAGCTACCATTTTCCCATCGCCAGTAACCATAAAATAGCTCTGATCCCGTGATGAGCGATGTATAACAGACTTGAACCAGTAGTTGTAATCAATGCTAATCCGGGCAATGCCGTAAGGCTTCATATTATTTTTTTTATCCTTGAAAGCCATGTACATCGATAAAAGCTGCTTGCTGGAGGAAATATCGTTCGAAACATAGTTTTCATCATTCGTAATCCATTTGGCATAGCTATCGCTATTCAACACGGTGCTGAACCAATCCTTGCTTTTATAGTCATCATATTTCAAAGCCCGTCGAGGCTGAAATGACGTATAAATATTGCCTTTCAAATCAAGCACGGTGTAATAAACAAATGGATTAAGCAAAAACAAGCTGTTGTTAATGGAGGTAAACTTTTCTTCCATTTCCCGTTTATTACCCAGGATAGATCCTTCTTCAGGCTGAAGCAGAATCGATTTGACTTTCAAATCCTGCTCCAGCATAATCCAGGTTTTAAAGGCGATACTCATTACGTCCTCGAGCGATTGAATAATTTGCTCCAGCTGATCATGGCTTTTCTCGCTGATTTTTTGCTGGATAACGAGTTCAACCCGCTGATAATTATAAAAATGCAGCACACTAAATGGAATTAAAATGAGAATAAAAAAAGACATAAATAAACGATACTTTAGCTTTTGCGGAAACAGCCTTTTCCAAATTGCCCCCACGAATTGCGTCCCCTCTCCGCTATATGTCATACTCATCATTTCTGTGATTTTATTATAGCATCAGTCCGCATGCACAGAACGGTTCTGGGCATTTTGTATAGTTATGCTGCATTAGTAACTTCTGACAACAAAGATTTGTTCTATCAAGAAAGAACAACACAGTCGTCCTTCTCAGACGTACGGTTTCTTCGAGAATTATAAGAACTAGTTTATAGTAAAAACATATAAAGTCTTATAATTTAAGGATAAACGACTCCGCCGTCTTTTGGACAAGGCGCGTTTACTGGTGAATTATAAGAACTAGTTTATAGTGAAAACTTATAAATTCTTATAATATCAAGGATCGCAAAAAAAAGAATGCCTAACAGCTGCTGCAGCCGTTAAGCATTCTTCTTATTTTATAATGAAATGATTAGCCTTTCAGCTTTTTCAAGAAATCTACGGCAAGCTGAATATCAGCCTCCGGATTCGTGCCTACCTCGCGCTCAATCGTTAGGTAGCCTTTATATCCGATATCTTGAAGCGCCTGCAAATAGGCCTTCCAATCTACGCTGCCCTCGCCAAGCGGAACTTCACGGAAAGCAGCGCCGGATTCAGCCATTTGAGCAATAACATCATGATCCATGCCTTTTTCAAAGCCAAGGAAGCCATATACTTCACGAGGATCAACCGGGCGAAGCTGAATGCCGTCTTTGGCATGCGTATGCACGATGTAATCCTTCAGATTGTGTACGCCTTGCACCGGATCATCGCCTGTAACCATGACCATATTAGCAGGGTCAAAGTTGACGGAAACACCTTTGGAGCTTAGCGTATCCAGGAAGCTCTTCAAATGTGCAGAGGTTTCCGGACCTGTCTCAATTGCAAAATAGGCGTCCATTTCGCTTGCGAATGTGCTCAGCTCGTCACAAGCTTTGTGCATTGCTTCGTAAATCGCAGAGTTTTTGTCGTCTGGCACAATACCGATATGAGTCGTAACAATGTTCGTCCCCATATCCATTGCAAGCTCCATAATGCGCTTGGATTCATCGATTTTTTGACGATTAGCCGATGCATCCTGGAAACCATGGCCACCCAAGTCCCCAACGATTGCGGAAATTTCAAGACCTAGCGATTCAATATAGTCACGGTATTCTTTTCTCGCCGCAGCATTTAGCGCTTGTGGAGAAAATTCACCTTTAACTGCATAAATTTGTACGCCATCGGCGCCAGCTGCTTTTGCTTTCTTCAAGCCCTCACGCACGCCTACCTGATAGCTGTCTACAATGACACCAATTTTATTTTCCATTGCCATTTGTTATACGCCTCCTCGGTATTATAGTGAGTTCCAAACCTGCTTCACATAGTTAAAGCCAAGCTTCGTTGCATTTTTGCACTCTTCCATGCCTTCAAACTCGATGGACAAGTAGCCGTCGTATCCGCTGCCTTTTACGATGCTGAGCACCTGGCGCATGTCGATATCGCCATGGCCGACGATTGTGCCTCTTAGCCAGTTGCCGTTCGTCGTATTGAACCAACCATCGCCTGGCTGTCTGTCTGCAGGACGGTAGAAGAAGTCCTTGATATGAACCATAGAAGCGATAGAAATATTGTTTTTAACTGCTTGAATTGAAGGCTCATCCGCACATAGGAAGTTGCCGACATCTAATGTTGTTCTGAAGTTTTCACGATCTACCGCATGAACTAGTGCTTGCACGCGGTCGCTGTGTTGAATGAAAAAGCCATGGTTTTCCACGCTTGTAATAATGCCGTATTGCTTCGCATGATCAGCAATTTCGCGGCAAGCATCAGCAAGGCGCGGCAGCTGCCTAAGGAAGTTGGAGATCGAAAGATCCTTCGAGGAAGCAACATCATGACGCATGCGCTTAACGCCAAGCGCTGCTGCTGCGTCCACTTCCTTCTTCACACGCTCGATTTCTTTGCGGTAATCTTCATCGTTCAAATCCGCAAAGTTTGCGCCAATCGCATAGTTGGACAATTCGATACCGCTTTTCGCAGCTTGATTTTTAATCGTATCGATCATTTCCGGCTGCTCGACAAGATTGTAGCCAATCGGAACGATTTCAACATGATCTGCGCCAATCTCAGCGACATAAGCAATAATGTCGGTTACTGACATTTCGCCTGCGGCATATGCTTTATATAAACTATAAGTGCTTACTCCTAATTTCATAGTCTTACCTCCGCGCCTTTAGCTGCTGATTCATAAATTGCACATAGAATCTTCATCATTTCTACACCGTCAGCAACTGGGCTGATTGGCTGCTTATTATTTGTTACACAATCAATAAAATGATTGATTTCATTTTGGAACGCGCTCACAAACTCGAATTTATCGCTGTCTGTTTGCGGAACAATATTTAGAATAGTGTCGTTTTTCTCGGAAACAATAACGAGATTAGGATCGATTTCAAAGCCGCCCTTTTCACCGTAAAGCTTGATCGATGCTTCATCCTTTTTGGCATGCAGCGTAAAGCTCACATCAACCATAATAGAAGCGCCATTTTCAAAGCGAATCATAGCATTTGCCAAATCTTCAACCGTATTCTTCGTAGCATCATAATCCGCTGCCTTGTAGTGGGACAGGTTTTTGATGTTTGCACGGTTGCCAAGCTTTTTGTAAGTATTTGCGCTAACCGATACTACTTTTGGACGGCCCATCATGTACCAGCAAAGGTCAATGGCATGAACGCCGATATCAATAAGCGGTCCTCCGCCTGAGCGCTCAATATCTGAGAACCAGCCGCCTGGGTTGCCGAAGCGGCGAAGATTAGAAGCCTTGGCATAATACAGCTCGCCAAATTCACCTTTATCAACCATATCGCGCAGCATCTGCGCATTGGAATCGTAACGGCGAACATAACCAACCTGCAACAGCTTTCCTGTTTCCTCCACAGCTTTTTGAACCGCAAGCGCTTCCTCTACTGTGCGGCAGAGCGGCTTCTCAACAAGCACATGCTTGCCTGCACGAAGTGCTGCAATACTAATTTCAGCATGGGTGTTGTTCCATGTACAAATACTAACTGCTTCTACCTCAGAATCAGCAAGCAGTTCATTATAGTCTGTATAAACCTTCGTTGCGCCGTACTTTTCTGCAACCTGTTTTGCACGCTCTTCATTCAAGTCACAAACAGCATAAATTGTTGCACCATCATGCTTGTGATACGAGTCCAGATGCATTTGTGAAATCGAGCCTACACCAATAACGCCAACCTGTACTTTTTTCATACCCCAGTCACCTCAATTAGTATACTTCATACAAATAGTGTATTATCTTCTCACTACGTATTATAATGTAATGGAAACAAGTTGCCATGAATCGGTGTGCGTTTTATTTGTACTTTTGTGCTATTCAGGAGGAGGTTCCTGCAATATGAAAAAAATCGAATCGCTGCGCGAGACGATGAATATGCCCAATCCCAATTTTCCTATAAAGGTGCATCGCATTAACTATGAGCAGTATGGAAAAGTCGTGTTTCCGCATCACTGGCATGAGCACATCGAAATTCTGTATGTCGTAGAAGGCGTTGCTAATTTCGAGTGCGGCTCCAAGCCGATTATTGCCAAAGCGGGCGATATTGTTGTCGTGAACAGCAATGAGCTTCACTATGGCGTAAGCTTATCCAACAAGCTGTCCTATTACGCGCTAATTGCAGATTTATCACTGCTGCAAAGCCAATTCGTAGACGCGGCTGAGAGCAAATTCATTACGCCGATTTCGCAAAATCGGCTGCTGCTGCACAATTATATTAAAGATGACAGCGCTGCTCAGCGATGTATGATGGTTATCGTCGAAGAGCTGTCGCAGCAGCAATTCGGCTATGAGCTTGCCATTAAAGCCGAGCTTTATCGTCTGCTGACGATTTTGCTGCGCAATCACGTTGCAACAGAGCTGTCACAGGACGAATATGTACAGCGCATGAAAAATATAGAGCGGTTTGACCCCGTCTTTCAATATATAGAGGAGCACTATTCCGAGGAGCTTTCCGTAGATTTGCTGGCGGATATGACCGGGCTTAGCCGTTTTCACTTCAGCCGCCTGTTCAAGGAGATCAGCGGAAGAACGATAACCGAATATATAACGGCCATTCGGCTTGACAAGGCCGACTACCTGCTGCGCCATAGCAGCCTGTCAATAACCGATATAGCAGCTAGATCCGGCTTCAACGATATTTATTACTTCAGCCGCACGTTCAAGAAGCACAAGCAAGCCTCTCCTTCTGCGCTGAGGAATCGTGCGCTGAAGTAAACATATCCCTTGCTCTTAAATACAAGATTATTTCAAATGATCCACTAACGCTTGCTGCAGGGTGCCTTTTGTAATTGCTTTATGTTCGAAGGACAAGCCCGACCGAATCATCATTTTCACGATCTCCGGCCGGAGCCCAGTTACGATTGGCTGACCACCCAACATAGTAATCCCATCTAAGACGTTGATAAGCTTTCTAACGATATCGGGCTCCATCTCCATTACACCAGACAAATCAATGATTAACGTTTCGATTCGCTCATTGCCGATTTGCGTAATGACTTTGTCCTCAATCGTGTCGGCGCGGGCCTCGTCGATCGTGCCGATCAAGGGCAGAATAGAAGTTGATGGCGTCAACGGAATAATCGGAACGGAAAGATCCGTTACCATTTCTCGCTGAGCCAGTATCAGATCATCTTTAAAATGCGAGTAGCTGATGAATAGTTGATTAAGGAATTGATCCATTAACTGATTGATGTTTTTTTCCAGGTTAAAATAATGCTCCTTGCTGGCGTTTTGGTTGTGCTGTCGATCATAATTATACAAAAAGTCCCACATGACACGTCGAACTGCCTGGATCCATTCCAATTTGAAGGCGAGAGTTAACGAATGCTTCGCCCATGTAATTCCTTCCTGCTTTGCAAAAGCAATTACTTCATACTCTTTTCCTTCAATAACGAATAGCACCAGCTTATGAGCGTTATCCAACAAGTTAATATTCCCGATGGCAAGAATTTCTTCGATTTTATCCCGGACGCTGACCGCTTCCATCAACAAGCGTCGTTCGAAAACTTCTCGGTTTACTATGAAAAAATCTGTCAAGTTCGTCGTTTGTTCCAACTCCAGACAAATTACCTCTTTCCATTTCATATTCTTTGTTTCTTTCGGAAAAGTAATTGTAAATTTGGTTCCCGCGTTTTCCATGCTCTGCACTTCGACCGAACCGTTATGCTGATAAATCACCGAGTATACGAGAGTCAGCCCCATCCCGGTACCATTTGCTTTCGTCGTAAAAAATGGAGTACCCAGCATACGAAGCTTTTCATGCGGGATGCCTACACCATCGTCCTGGATACAAACTGTCACTTCATCCTCAGTTGACAAGTGCTCAATATGGATCGAACCTTTTTCAGGGATAGCCTCGAAAGCGTTTTTCAACAAATTGAAAAACACCTTTTTTAATTGATTCTTTTTACCCAAAATGTATGTGCCTGGTTCTTGCAAATTGGTATGAACAGAAACCCGATAAAATTGATCCTGGAACAGCTGTGTCAACGATTCCAGCTCGACTGTCAAGTCAATCGATACGTAAGGCTCTTCCTCTAAATCAGGCTTAGACACATGAAGTAAGTTTTGCAAAATATCAATTGCATTCTCTAGCTCTGATTCAGCAATTTCTATGTAATCCCTTTCATTTCTTTCTTTTAACAACTGTAGAAATCCTTTGACGGCAGTCAGCGGGTTTTTAACCTCATGGGCGATACCCGCGGCTATTTGTCCGACAGAAGCCAAATGGCTTAGATGGAAGTCGTTTCTTGTTTTATCTGTAGATCCTTTCTCCTGCATCCTGAACAGCCTCCGATTTACAATTGTCCTATTCGATTAAATTTACTTATCATACTTACTAAGCTTACCACTGTACACAAGCAGAAGCTCTAACCAAACTTAAATTTCCTTGCATTTAAGTCGAGTTGACTTGCTTCGTCGCAGTTGTACTGACAATAATGAACTTCTAAGGGTTGCCACAAACGCTATTCATGAAATTATGATGGTTATAATTTTCTAACGGTTGCAATTGCGCTTAATTTCCCAAAAAACACTGATTTTGCTCAGGAAAGGGTGCAATAACGCTCGTGACAACCCTTACATTTTCAAATGAGCTGAAATAAACGAAATAGCCTCTCCAGCAACCGTTAAGCAGTTAAGGCAGTTGATTTTAAAGTGCGCTTTCCCTTTTATGCCGATTTTGCTCTGCGAAAGTTAAGCTATAAACTCCTATAATTCAAACAAAACCCGCTAAATAATTAGCGGGTCAGAATAATAACACTATGACATGGAATAAATATGTGTTGCAGGGAATGCCCTTCTGCCGCTGTTAACTATTGTAGAACTTCTCCAGCTCGGCTACGATATCAGCCAATACGCCATCAACAAGCGTTTGACGCTGAGGCTTATCGAATAGCGCTGTAATTTGCTCTGGGAAGGATTGCTCAATGCCGCAAAGCTCAATCGCTTCATTGAATTTCGCTGGATGAGCCGTAGCAAGAGAAATAGTGATTTCCTTTGCAGGAGCGCATTTCTCAGCTGCAGCTACGCCGCAAGCAGAGTGCGGATCAAGCAAATATTCGCTTTCCTTGTTATGGTGAGTAATTGTAGCCAGACACTCGTTTCCGCCTACGCCATGCGATTTGAATTCTGCCTGCACCTTGGCAAGTGCCTCTTGCGAAATTTCGATTTTGCCCTCAGCCTTGAATTGCTCCATAAGCCCGGCAATCGTCTCTGGATTTTCGTCAAGCACATAGTACAAATAGCGCTCAAAGTTGCTCGCAACTTGAATATCCATCGATGGCGAGTATGTCGCGCGGAATTCGCCCGGCATATAGATGCCCTCATGAATAAAGCGCTCAAGTATATTGTTTTCGTTAGTAGCTAAAATCAGCTGATTAACCGGCAATCCCATGCGCTTCGCCAAATAGCCTGCAAAAATATCACCGAAGTTGCCTGTAGGCACGCTGAAGTTAACTTTAACAGCACCAGCTTGCTCCGCCACGCGGAAATACGCATAGAAGTAATAAACCGTCTGTGCCATAATGCGTACAAAGTTGATTGAGTTAATAGCTGCCAAATGATTTTTTGCTTTGAAATCAAGATCAGCAAACAGCTCCTTGATCATGCGCTGGCAATCGTCGAAGTTTCCTTCTACTGAAAGATTCAGCACATTGTCATCCATAACAGTTGTCATTTGCAGCTCCTGCACGCGGCTTACTTTGCCGTTCGGATGCAATATACAAATTTTAATGCCTTCCTTGCCGCGAACGCCCTCAATGGCCGAAGCGCCTGTATCGCCCGAAGTTGCGCCAAGAATATGAATCTTCTCGCCCTTCTTCGATGCTACATAGCTGTATAATTGCCCCATAAATTGCAATGCAATATCCTTGAACGCAAACGTTGGGCCGTGGAATAGCTCTAGCAAATAAAGCTCGTCATTTAATTTATGAACAGGTGTAACTTCAGGTGTACGGAAGGTTGAATAGCTGTCTTTAATGAGCTGCTTCAAATCCTCCTGGGGAATTTCTCCGTTCGTGTATAATTCAAAGATGGCAAGCACTAGCTCTTGATAGCTTAATTTTTGCCAATCTTTCAATTGCTCAGCTGAAACTGCCGGAATTTCTTTTGGAATAAGAAGACCGCCATCATTTGCAAGCCCCATCATAAAAGCATCAATAAATCCGATATTGCCAACCTTGCCTCTTGTACTAATGTACTCCATTTAAAGTTCCTCCTACAGACCGCTCAAAGTCAATATTTCGCAAAAATGCTGTTGTATGCATTTTATCATCGTTTGCCTGAAAAATCGAATAAAACTGTGCATTAATAATAAAAAACCAGCGCGATTAAAGCCCGCAACAGTCTTTTGTCATTAGATGCTCTTTAAATGATCCATCAGTCATCGGGCTGATCATGGAATTATTTCACAATCTACCGCAAATAGTAATTGGAGCGGTACATCCAAATGTTTCACAAATTCCGCTATTTCAAAGCAATAATCGAATATACAAACATAGAATCTCCATCTGTTCAATTGTAAAAAAACACCTATATGACTTAGTTCAGAAGTAGCAGGTTTAAGTAAGTATGCAACAAAATTTGTCCCATACCCGTTTGAGATAATGTGGACCACAACTTAGACATAAAGGAGCATGAGAAACATATGAAAAAAAGAATAATTGCATTTATGCTAGTAATCGCAATGGGACTTGCCTTGACAGCCTGTGCTGGCAACGACAAAAAGGATCCTGAAGCTACGCCTCCAACTGAGCAAGGCGCAAGTGACAACTCCGGCAATGGTGCTGGCAACCAATCAAATGACAATGATGGAGATAAAGATAAAGAACCTGACAATGACAATGAACAGCAGCCTTCCGATAATGATGGCAATGGCGCGGCTAACATTACAACTGAAAGCACACCTGCCGAGATGGTGGACGCTATTTTAAGCATAGTTGAACAGCCATCTCTTATAGCGATGGATGCGCAAATGGTAAAAGATATGTATCATTTGGACCCGGCGATTGCTGAACAGCTAGCAATCAAGATGCCTATGATGAATGTGAAAACGAATGAAATTGCTATTTTCAAAGCAAAGGACGATGCGTCCAAGGCTGCAATTGAAGAAGGCATGAAAAAGCGTGCCGCCGATGTTCAGAAGCAGTTCGAAACATACTTGCCGGATCAATATGAAAATGCGAAAAATTATAAAATTGTAACAAACGATAAATACATGCTATTCGTTATTTCTGAGTCGGCCGATCAAATTG
This sequence comes from Paenibacillus sp. GXUN7292, assembly GCF_050864975.1. Lineage (NCBI taxonomy): Bacteria > Bacillati > Bacillota > Bacilli > Caryophanales > Paenibacillaceae > Paenibacillus > Paenibacillus sp. GXUN7292. The sequence goes on from NZ_JBOZWO010000009.1 coordinate 109,297, forward strand.
TTGAAACCTTCAACAGCTTCTTTGAAGCAAAATAAAACGACCTTCTACTAACTAGAGAAAGATGGAGGCCACATGGTCTTTAGCAGCCTATTATTTTTGTTTCTGTTTTTGCCAGCCGTATTGCTGGTATACTATGTCTCTCCCAAGCGCTTGAAAAATCTGGTGCTGCTGCTTGCAAGCCTTGTATTTTATGCTTGGGGAGAGCCTGTCTATATTCTGCTGATGCTATTTGCTACGATCGGCGATTATGTATTCGGATTGCTTCTGAGCAGTCCAAAGCATAGCCCTTTGCGCAGAAAGCTTATCGTCGCTGCATCAATAGCAATTAATCTGGGCGTGCTTGGCTTTTTCAAGTACGCCGATTTTTTAATCAGTAATTTGAACAGCCTGCTGGGAACTTCCATGCCTCTGCTTGATTTGCCGCTGCCGATCGGCATATCCTTCTATACATTCCAATCGATTTCCTACATTATCGATGTGTACCGCAGAGATGCAGAGGCTCAGCGCAATTGGCTTGATTTTGCTGCTTATATTTCACTCTTTCCGCAGCTTGTTGCCGGGCCAATCGTACAGTACACAACGATTGCGAAGCAATTGTGCGATCGCACAATCGGGCATTCCATGTTTGCAGAAGGCGTACGCAGATTTATTATCGGACTTGCCAAAAAAGTGCTGCTCGCCAACAATATCGGCCTGTTATGGGATCAAATATCTTCACAGCCCACTGGCAGTTTGACGGTGCTTATGGCCTGGCTCGGTATAATCGCTTTTGCATTCCAGATATATTTCGACTTCAGCGGCTATTCGGACATGGCTATCGGACTTGGGCTAATGTTAGGTTTTCGTTTCAATGAAAACTTCAATTATCCTTATATATCGCAAAGCATTACGGAGTTTTGGCGGCGCTGGCATATTTCGCTCGGAACATGGTTTCGCGACTATGTTTATATCCCGCTGGGAGGCAACAGAAATGGCCTGCTCAAGCAGCTGCGCAACATTGCCATCGTCTGGATGCTGACTGGAATTTGGCATGGCGCAAGCTGGAACTTTTTGTTATGGGGCGTTTATTTCGGCATTATCCTTATATTTGAAAAATGGTTTATACTGCGGTTTTTGCAAGCATCGCCAGCTTGGATAAGGCATAGCTACGCTTTGCTGCTCATCTTATTCGGATGGGTGCTGTTCGCGTTAGAATCACTGCCTGATATCGCTGCATATTTTACAGCGATGTTTGGCGGCAACAGCATGCCATTATGGAACGATGCCGCACTGTATGAATGGTATACAAACGCCATCTTGCTGCTGCTGCTCATCGCAGCGTCTATCCCAATCAGCAAAGCAAAGCTGCTCGTTAATCGGGCAAGCTCAGCTTCCGTTCAAGCAGCTGGACTTATTTGGCACTTGTTATTGCTGTTAGCTTCAATTGCTTATTTGGTTGATGCTTCATTCAATCCGTTTCTATACTTCAGGTTTTAGGCAAGGAGGCTCCAGACATGTCATCAACAAATAGAACGATCAGCAAGCTGTACACATGGAGCTTCATTTCTATTCTAAGCGCCTTATGTCTCCTGTTCATGCTGCTGCCCAAAAGCTTTTTCTCCGAGCTGGAAAATCGCAGCCTGCAGGCGGTGCCGCAATTTACATGGAAAAAGCTGTTTGACGGTTCGTTCACAAAGGATGCTGAAACCTATGTAACCGACCATTTTCCATTTCGCGACCAATGGGTGCAAAGCAAATCTGTTATGGAGCAGATCAGGCTGCAGTCAGAAAACAACGGTATCTACCGCGGCAAGGACGGCTATCTATTCGAGAAGCTGGAGGAGCCAGATTACGGCAAACTGACGCAATACACCGATGCTGTCAATCAATTTGCAAGCCGGTATCCAAGCCAAAATATAACGTTTTTGCTAGCCCCGACCTCTATCGGTCTTTACTCTGACAAGCTGCCTTTACTTGCGCAATCCTATTCTCAGCAGCTGATTCATCAATTTATCGGACAACAGGTTGAGCATAGCTTAAGCTGGCTTGACGGCTTCACCTTTCTGGAGCCAATGAAAAATAGCGACAAGCCGCTTTATTATAAAACAGATCATCACTGGACGACCTACGGCGCCTATTTGGCCTATAAAGCTTATGCGGAGCAAATGGGCTGGAAGCCGCTTGAGGAGGACCAGTTCCAAATCAATACGGTAACCAACAGCTTTCTTGGAAGCTTTCATACGAGAAGCTTGTTCAGCGGAGTAAAGCCTGATTCTATTCAAATCTATGAACCTAAACAAACGATAAACAAAGAGCTGTACATCGCAGATACAGATACGACGAGCAGCTCCTTGTATGATCCTTCCTATTTGGATAAAAAAGATAAATACTCCTACTTTCAAGGCGGAGTTCATGCGCTTATGCAAATCAGATCCGATCTTGCGGAGCAGCAGACTGATCTTGACAAGCTGCTCATTGTGAAAGACTCCTATGCTCACAGCATGCTGCCATTTCTGACCGATCATGTGCGCGAGCTGCATGTGATCGATATCCGCTATTACAACGGCAGCATTAGCGGCTATATGCAAGAGCACCAAATTAATGATGCTCTGCTTTTATTCAATAGCACTACATTTGCATCGGAGCAAAATATCTTAAAGCTGAAATATCAAGGATAAACGGCTCCGCCGTCCTTTAGACAGGCGTGTTTTTAAAAAATCCATCCTATTTCAGCTTTACCTCTACACGTACGTCAATTTCAAACGTGCGGTTCCAGGGCAGCTGTACGAAGGTTAACTCTGCGTCAATCCATTCCCTGCAGCCGGCTGCTGCGGAGGCTTGCTGTGCCTCGAGCAGCCGCTGCTTCACAGCTGCAAACAGATCATTCATACGCAGAACTGCTTGTTCATTGACAACCTCGTAATCCGACTCCAAGTTCCATGGGCTAACCGACGTATGTTTCGTTACCCAATCGTTTACCTGATCCCTTACCTTCGCTTGATATCCCCATTCATCCATTAGCCGTGACATTAAAAAAGAATAATGTGCATGATCAGCTTCTTTACTATTTTCGCCGTCATCCTTATCATTAAGCGTTCGTGCTACAGCATGGGCTATACAAGTTCCCAGCGCATTGCCGGCTGTATTCCATCCCGCATAACCGCTCAATTGGGTAAATAGCCGCTCATCCAATAAATATTGGATAAGCTCTATATCCGCTGTATTAGGCAGCCCGACATCTGCTATTGCAACCCTGCGTCCTGCTGACAAATCATACTTTACCTTCTCTACCAGATCCGTCAGCATATGGCGTGAATCAAAGAAGGCTGTTCTAAGCCCGCTGGCAGGCATGCTTGCGTGGTTCATTGGAGCGCTCACAGATAAAATAAAATCAGCCTCATTCGGCGTCTCCACCACTATAGCCCCCGCCGCCCATAAATGCAGCTTTACGCTCTCATTAATTGGTCTGTCCTCATACGGAGCAACAGCAAGCTTAGCAGACTCGGACGTAAATTGCGGATACACCTTAATCCGCTTTTGCTGCAGGTTCTGCAGCAATCTTGCAAGCAGCGTCTGCGCGGCTTCATCCGCCCCAGGGTATATCATCGTCTTAGCCTGAACGCTGCGTTCATAAATATAACGCTGCAGCTCATACTGCTCCGATACATGCAGGCCTACAGGACTGGCATCCTCTTGTGTTATCGTTAAAAAATCAATCGCCCCGGACGCTGCCCAGTCAATCAGAAGCTTATGAATATGCATGTTTCGCTCGCGAGCTTTAAAAAAATCGGACAGCACTTCCTCAGGAATCTGCTCCTTAACCCGCTTGAATGGCTCTTCCAGCCCTGTTTCCTTAAGCCGATTAATGCGATCATGCAGCTGACAGTATTCAAAAACCAGCTGTAAATACTGAGCAAATTGCGCATTTTTGCCTGTAATGCCGATACGCATCAGCACGCTTGAAACATAAATGGGCTTTGCAGGATAGCGCGTTTTGATGTCACGCAGCACATCCAGTGTCCGCAGCGCATCTTCCAATGTTCTATCGTGCGTACGTGAAGCGATCAATCCTCCGTAGGCAAGCTGATCCGCCGATACAACAATCCCATCTGCCTCCTCGGCTGCAGAACGAAGCCAACTGCTAACCGCCTCGCAGCTTCCGGGCTCCGTAAATTTACCAAGCAGCTCGATCTGCGGCGTAACTAGCTTTGCACCGGCAATATTGGCGATTAACTGAGGAAACTGCTGGCAGCATGGGCGGCTGTCCAGCGGAAGAAGCGCTATTTTCCACATTTGAGTCACTCTCCTGTTTAACCTGCTAGTCTATCAAGCTCTTGCCGCATTTTTTTCGTTGCTTCGTATATCGATTGCGCCTCCGTACCGGTTACAATTGCTCCGATCATTACGCCTTGAACGCCGGCCGTTTGCAGCGCTGCCAAATCATGCACCTCAATTTTGCGCTGGCTTGGCACAACTACCGGCTTGCCTGCCAGCTCTGTCAAATGACGATAGTTTAGCAAATCATGAATGGACAAGGATGTTCCGTATTCCTCGCCCGGTATGATGGAAGCTTCCAGAACCTCAATAGGCATACTTCTGAAGGAAGCTATCAATTGATCGGTATAATTGTTATCTACCGCCAGCATTCTGTTCAACCTGCGCTCAGAGCATAGCCATCCGGGAGCATGCTTTGTGTATAAGGATATGAAGTCAAAGCCCGCTTCAGCCAGCCGGTCCACTTCCTCTTTAGTCACTTTATGCAGCGCGTCTCCTACAACAGCTCCTAACGGGCCGCTAAATGAATTAACCATTTGCCCTATGAGCTCCTTATAATGATCCACAGATAAAAAATGATTGCCGCTTGCCCGATGATCAACATTGAAATGAATTTTAATCGAATCTGCCCCGCCTTCAACTGCCGCTTGGAATACTTCATAATTATTAGACGGTAAGCTTACGATCAGTGACATTTCCTTCTTTTGCAGCATTTGTACTAACTTAGTCATAGTGTCTTCCCTTCCTGTTCATTTATTTAAAACATTTCATTAGCAATAGCTGTCTCTATGATAGTAAAGCTATGCCAACTCTTACAACTGTATATCATCCGGCCAATGAATCTCAACGCCATACTGCTGAATTATCGCTTGAAAAGCTTGCAGATGCTGCTTGTTCTCTCTAACCTCTCGGGGCGTAATCCGATTTTTGACCGCATAAGCAGCCAAGCAGCCTGCCGCCTCGCCTATATTCCATTCTGTTGGATGCAGACGATAGCAGCCATTTGCTATTTGTGTCGTACCGATATTTTTGCAGGCAGGCAGCAAATTTTTCACGCGTACTGGCAGCATGGCGCCAAGCGGCAGCTCATACGGATAAGTAGGAATATAGAAGCTGCGATACGTCCTCGTCGTATGATGCAGATCCAGATGATAGCTGCCGACGCCGACACTGTCCTCATAACGCTTGATTCCGAGCTCTTTTCGCTCCTCTATACTGACATCCGTTTCTGTAATTGTATACATCGCTTTAATCCGTCGCGACTCGCGGATGTACGGATACTTGGCCAATCCGTCTTCCGTGCCAAGCACATCTTTACGCAGCCTTAGACCGGGATACCCTTTGCCGCCGTCTGGACGGGGCGCTTCTGTTTGCAGCCAGTATACGAGCGACAAGCTCAGCTGCTTGGCTCCATGCAAATGCTTTTCTCTTTCCTCCTGAGACACCTCATAGATCGGACCTAGGAAATAATCATTTTGCGCCCAATTAATAAGTGTTATATCACTTTCATACAGCCCTGCAAACAAATCCTTATCTATAATTCTTCGATATGTCCATAAAGGCATTTCCTCGCCTTCCTCAGGCATAAAAGTAAACTTTCTTATTTGATCTGATTTATTAATATCCTGCACAAACCAGCTCAACAGCGGATAGGTCGAAAAGCTCGGCATATATTGGCGCCAAAAATCATATTGCTCCGGCTTTTCAATAATATTATCCGCGCCCTCCTTATAATCGAGCGCAAATACATAAGTAAATGCTTGCATGTCGAGCGGATCGGCAGCTTCGACAGCATGCGGCTCACCCGTCTCGCTTTTGGCTTCGGCTCCGGTTACATATTCCGCGCCAACGAGCGGAAGTAAATCCCCGCATTCCGTAGCGTCCAAAAAGTAAGCCCCTGTCAGCCTCAACACCTCTTCAGAGACGATATTCTTCACCTGCACCCATTCAATGGCGTCAGACGCAGTTGAAGCTGATTCAGGCACATAGCCATATAAAACAGTGATTCTGCCGCTGCTTATATAAGGAGCAAGCATATCCTCGATAATTTGCAGCGCAACCCGCGGCTCGTGACAAATGCGGCTAACCCAGCCATTGCCGGGATTGAGCCGTTCATCCTCCAATGCCTCTTTCGTCATCGGATAATTATTCTTATAGTAGCTTCGCACACGGTCGCGGAATTCCCGGTATGTCCGGGTGCAGCCAAAGCTTTCGATCCAGCGATGCTCATCTGGCGGCACCGCCTGGCTTGTCAGCTGGCCGCCCAGCCAATCGGTCTCCTCCGTCATGATGACTCGCATCCCCATGCTGGCAGCGGCAAGAGCCGCTGTGCAGCCGCCTGTTCCGCCGCCTAATATGACAACATCTGCTTCCAACTCGCTTTTTTTCATTTTTCAAACCACCTTTACAATAGAATGAAGCTGTTCCTATATTCAAGTGTAACACTTTCAACTATGGTATTCGATACATTGAATCTTGCTCTCCGTTACAGCCAGAGCCCGCAGCAGCTTGCTGCGGGCTCCATAGGCCTGCTTATTTATTTTGTTGTAGCATACCAATCATTGGCTGCCTTCATCATTTCATCCCCGCCGTCAGCTCTCCATTGCTGTACAAACTTATCGTAGTTGCTGATTGGCTCTGCTCCAGTAATAAACTTAATAAACTCATCCTCCACAAATTTGTGAAGCTTCAGCTTATGCTTGGAAACATCAGCGATTGGCGGAGCAAATGTTAAAGCATCGTAGTAAATTATGCCCTTCGCATTTTCCTGCATCGTTTCATAATAAGTTTGTACGAATGGATTTTTGCGTACACGCGCCTGCCAATAGGTTGGATATTTCTCTTCATCGATTCCTGTTAACAGATCGCTCGCAAAGTTCCATTCATCCTCAAAAATAGGAAGGATCGGGTAGTATTTACCGTCCTCAAACTTATGATGCTTGCCTTCTTCTCCAATCGCAAGCTTTTTGAACGTTGCTTCTTCAAATTTCATATCCAGATATTTGATCGCTTCTTCTTTATTAGGCGCCCACTTCGGAATAACGATAAAGTTCGAAATACCGCCTGAAGCCATCGCGCCTGCTTTGCCGCTTGCGTCCTTCATTGGAGGCAGTATGCCGATTATAGCATTCGGATTGCTGGATGACATTGCATTATTAATATTTGCCGCATTCCACCAGCCTTCACGCAGCATAAAGGCCTGGCCGCTTGAGAATCTTTCGATAAGAATGTTTGCCTGATTAATCGCCCACTCCGGATCAAGCAAGCCATCTGTATACAACTGATTCATAAACGTTAAGTATTCGACTGTTTTCGGGTCTTCTACCATATGAATAATCTTATCGCCTGCCACATTGAATTGTTGGCCTATGCCATAATTCCAACCCATAGCAGAACCAATTTCACCTTGGAAAGGGTCCTTGCCGCCCGTCAAAGGAATAACCTTTTTCTTTGCTTTAATTTCTTTCAGCACATTGACCAGCTCATCCAAATTCGTCGGAGCCTGCAAGCTCAGCTCATCCAGCCAATCCTGCCTGTATAATAAGGCAGTGCCGACAGACAAGCCGCTCGCTGAGGACTCAGGGATCGCCAGTATTTGCCCATTCATCTTCGCGCCGTTCCAAGTATTTTCACTAATCACATTTTTCATATTCGTTCCATGCTTTTCAATCAGCTCATCCAGCGGCTCTAGTGCTCCTGACGAAGCCAGGTGAGCGAATTGAGTGGGATTCACCTTCACAAAATCATAAGGCTCTTGATTAGCCATTAGAAGATTTAATTTTTCATCGGCATTTTCTACCGGCAGCATATCATATTTGACTTCATAGCCAGTAGCTTCTCTTAAAAAATCAGAAACAACATAACTGTTAGGATCAAAGCGGTTGTAAGGCATAAGCTGGCGCAGCACAGGTTTTTCCTTATTTTCTGCAGGCGTTTCACTAGCAGGTGTATTATTGCTTGGAGATGGCGATGGCGAGCTGGAGCTGCCACCCTCTTTGCCGCCTCCGCTGCTGCAGCCAATAATTAATGACAGGATCATAATGATGGATATTGAAGTCATAATTGCTTTTTTCATATCTCTACCTACCTCCCTATTGTAAATGAAAAATTATAACCACTGCATAATTCCCATTCCCTGGCATCCTTCCGCCTTCTCCCTCACCTCCTGCTGAAATTTACATGCTTTAACCCTTCACGGAACCGATTAGAACGCCTTTGACAAAATACTTTTGCAAAAATGGATAGACGATTAAGATTGGCAGCGTCGCCAAAATAATGGAGGCCGCCTGGATCGACTGCGGCGATGCATTCATCGCAGCCTCGACATTTATTTGATTGCCGCTTCTTAGGAAGGCATCGCTCGATGTAACGAACAGCTCCTTCAAGTACAGCTGCAGCGGCTTTAAGCTTGGCGAGTTAATATAAATTAAAGATGCGAAATAATCATTCCAAAATTGCACTGCGTAAAATAGCGCGATTGTCGCAAGCACGGGCAGCGAAAGCGGGATCGTAATGCGCCATAGAATGGTCAGGTTGGAGGCACCGTCCAATTTGGCCGATTCCTCCAGGCTATCCGGCAAATTTTCGAAATAGCTTTTAATAATGAGCATATTGTAGACGCTGATCATCGCGGGCAGAAACAATACCGGCAGCTGGTCAACCAATCCGATGCTGCGCATAAGCAAGTAAGTAGGAATCAAGCCGCCGCTAAACAGCATCGTAAAAATATACATGATGATAAAAAATGTTCTGCCGCGCAGCCTCACCTTTGATAATGGATACGCTGCCAATGCAGTCATAAATAAAGCAAGCAGCGTTCCGACAACGGTAATAAAGACAGAGACCTTTAATGCATTGAGGAACATGGCATTGCTCGCCACGTATTTATAGGTGCCGAATTGGATATCAACAGGAAGTAAATTGACCCTGCCCGATAACACTGCCGCTTCGCTGCTTAGCGATTTCGCAATCAGATTGATAAAAGGAAACAGCGTCGTCAGACTGAAAAGAATGAAAAAAGTATAGTTGAACACAGAAAATATTTTTTCTCCGACAGAATCTTTAATAGCATTTGAGCCTGTTACTGCTTTCATAATTGATACCCCCTTACCAAATGCCGCGCTGCAAATATTTTCTGCTCAAGTAATTGCCTGTAATAATGAGGAAAAAGGCGATGATCGATTCAAACAATCCGACTGCGGTAGAAAAGCTGTAATTTTGCTCCCCGAGTCCGACACGGTACACATAAGTGCCTATTACGTCTGCCACCTTGTACACGCTCGGATTGTACATGACGAGAATTTGCTCGGTGCCTGCTTCCAGAATCGCGCCAAGCCTCAATATAAACATCAGGGCAATAATCGGAATAAGGCCCGGCAATGTAATGTGGAACGTCTGCCTCCATTTATTAGCCCCGTCGATTTTGGCCGCCTCATACAACTGCGGATCGATGCCAGCCATCGCAGCCAAATAGATGATCGAGTTCCACCCGATCTCCTTCCAGCCGGCAGAGGTGATCAGCAGGGAGCGGAATATGTCATTGTCCAGAAAAAAGCGAATCGGCTCTCCGCCCAGCGACACGATCAGCTTATTGACTAGCCCGCCATTTACGGAAAGCAGGTCAATGAATAAACCGCTTACAATAACCCAAGAAAGAAAATGTGGCAAATAGACGATCGTTTGGACGGTCCGCTTGAAAATAGCTTTTCTCAGCTCATTCATCATAATGGCGATAATAATCGGCAGCGGGAACAAAAATACGATTTTATAAATCGAAATAATGAGTGTGTTGCGGAATACTTGCATAAAGCCTGATGAAGTAAACAATCTTTCAAAATGCTTAAGACCGACCCATGCGCTTTCCGCCATGCCTTGAAAAATATTAAAATCTTTAAAAGCGATTATGATACCATACATTGGCGTGTACTTGAACAGCAGCAAAAATGCGATACCAGGAATTAATGCAATATATAAATCCCAATCTTTCCTTATATCTACCAGCAATTGCTTTATAAATTTTCCGAATTTAGAGCGGTTGGGTCCGACCTGGTGCACGGACTTCATAGTGTGTTCCCCCCAATCAAGTTGTTCGTAGCATCCAATCTGTGATCATTGTAAGATGTTTGGCACTAAAGTAGTAGGCGGCTATCATTACCTTTTCTGGTATTCTCATTTCCTTTTTTCAAAAAGAATGTCATTGTTTAACTTCGCCCGGTGTCACACCCCAATATTTGCGGAATACTTTTGTAAAATAGCTGACGTCCCGATAACCGACTCCATAGGCCGCATCATATACTTTAGCTCCCTGCTGCAGCAGCTGCTTGGCGCGCTCCATTTTATGCTCCAGCACATAAGCAGAAAACGTTTTTCCCGTTTCTTGCTTGAACAAGCGGCTTAAATAAGAAGAATTTACAAAAAGCCGGTCTGCTACTGTATGCAGCGTTAATTCTGTATCCAGCTCCTTCTCGATCATTTGTAAAATTTGCTTCACGATTTGATTGCTGACTGCTTGGCGCTGATACTGCACATGCGCCATAATCTGCTTGACCGCTCTCTGCAGCCAGGAATATATTTGCTCTTTGGTCGCAAGCTGATGATGATTGTACAAATAATCAAAATCTGCTCCAAGCACCTCCTTGAGCCGCCACCCCTGCTGCAAAATTACTTTAGTCAGCATGCTGCTGAAATAAAGCACCTGCTCCTGCACATCATCAATCGTTTCCGCCTTATCCAGCCCATGCTCCCATAATTGCAATAAGAGCTCCCCTGCCTGCGGCTCATCGCCCGTTTCAACCGCAATCTCAAATCTTTTCTCCAGATTCGGCAAAATAGACAGCTCGGCCATGCTTCTCTTCTGCTCCCGATAAGGGATCGCAATATTATGGCCGTATATGACTCTGCTTTGCAAAGCGCGTATCGCTTGGGCATAAGTAAGATGAAGCTGGGTCAACCGGCAAGTATCGCCGCAAATTCCTGCGCTCGCGGTTAGTTTCAAGCATTCTTTTACTTTCGACAGCAGCTTGGCAACCGTTACATTCACATGGAGCATCATATATTGAGCATCTTCAGACTGCGGGCTGCTGAAAATAAGTACAGTAAAGCCCTCCGGCGCCGTAAATACCCAAACATTATTTTCTTGCTCCAAAATTTCCTCGACGATACTGTGCAGTGTAAATTGAAGCAGCGGCCCGTCATCGCAGCCAAAACGCATTTCATCATCCGGCAGCGGATCCATATCCAGCACAACGGCCGCATATTGATCATCTGCAGACAACCGAATATGCAGCTCGCTGCTGTACTTTTTAATTTCCCACTCCGTATATTTGCCGCTTGTCCAATTACGGAAAAAATTGTTTTGCAAATGCGGCAGCTGCTGTCTCCACTTTTGCTGCAGCGCCGCCTGATTATGCAGCTGATCCAGCTGTCTGCGCAGCTGCCCGGCTGCATCCAGCACCGATTCCAAAATTTCCGTATCACCGGCAGGCTTTAGCAAATATTTCATAACGCCAATTTCAAGCGCTGATTGCGCAAACGAGAAATTATCATGCCCGCTTAAAATAATAATTTTAACCATTGCATCTATCGCCAGTATTTCACGCGCGAGCGTGATGCCGTCCATCTCTGGAATATGGATGTCCAGCAATACAATATCAGGCTTCTTAAGGCGGTACATTTCCAAAGCCTCATACCCTCGCCCAGCCAGGCCTATAACTTCAATGCCATGCTCCTCCCAAGCGATATTATTTGCCAAGCTTGTTCTTAAGCGAATTTCATCCTCAACAATCATTAAGTTCATGCTTCCTTCACCCCATGCTGCTTATTTTTAAGCGGTTGCAAATTAAAGGATTCCTGGCAATGCTCCAGCGGCAGCTTAAGCTCGATCGTCGTTCCGCTTCCTTCCGTGCTGTCTATGCTAAGCTCTGCCTTATTGCCATAAAACAATTTGATGCGCGAAAAAACGTTGCGCAGCCCATAAACGTCTTGCGCATTGTCTTCCAAAAAGGAGAATGGGCCGACAGAAAAGTCGGACAGCCGGTCAAGCTGCTCGCGAATATAATCCATCCTTTCTTTTTCAATGCCAATTCCGTTATCCTCAACAGTAAGTACTAGAAATGCATCTTCCAGCCTGCTGGATATCCACAAGTGGCCGTCTGTTTTACTTTCCAGCCCATACAATATCGCATTCTCCACCAATGGCTGCAGAAGCAGCTTCAAAATATGGACAGATTTGCTTTCCTCCTGGAGCTCGTAGCTTACCGAGAAGGACTCGAGGAACCGCAGCTGCTGCACCCGTATGTAGAAATGAAGATGCTCAATCGTTTCCTCCACCGAAAAAGTTTCGCGGCCTTTGCTTAAACTAAGTCTGAAAAACCGCGACAGGTTAAGCACCATTTCACTAATTTCAGCCGCTTCATAGTTTTTGGCTGTCCAATAAATCGAATCGAGCGTATTGTACAAAAAATGCGGATTAATTTGCGACTGTAAAAATTTCAGTTCGGCATTGGCTAGCCGCAGCTGCTGTTCATAATGATTTTCGATCAAATTTCTTTGATCCTCGACCATTTTATTGAATGTGCGCGTCAAGTAGCCTATCTCATCAATCCGCTTATTTTCAAGGCGAACATTTAAGTTACCGCTCCCAAAAGAGTTCATTCCTTTCCATAATCTTTGAATCGGATAAGCGATGCCCGAATAAACCGCCCATGAAATTAAAAGCGCAAGAATGACACTGACCCCGATAATGATATAGGTGAATAATCTCGTTTCGTTAATTTCGCGGAACAGCTCTTTCTCGCTCTGATACAGCTTCAGTGTCCATTTATAGTGGCGTGAGTCAGCTTTTACGGTAAATACTCCGGGTATAGACTCTTCCATATGAACGATTTTCGAGCCGTATATGCCAGTTCCGACGACAAGCTCTTGCTTGTTCGTATACAAATTGATTTGTGCATTCGGAGAAGGCAGCAGCGAGCCGATAAGATCGAGCAGCTTCTTCTTGTTCAATGACATAATAAGTAAATTGGGCTCTCTGCTGGGATTGTTCAGATCCATCACTCGAATAAGCGAAATGCTGTCTGTGTTCATCACAGCACCAAAGGTAGTCTCCTCAGAGAGCTGATAATCCGGCATAATGTACATAATGCCCGTCCCATAATTAGAAGCTAAGTTTCGCAAATTATCGAGCACTTGCTTGTTTTCGAGCTTTTTGCCGCCATGATTCGTTGTAAGCAGCATATGCGAACCGGAATGGAACAGGGAAACCTGAGAAACCATATGGTTAATGGAAGTAATCCCCGCCAATTCCTTCATCACATCGGAAAACATAATGTACGAAAGCGCATCCAAATCTGGACTAACTTGATTAATCTTTTTCAGAATTTCATTGTCAGTAGTCGTCAGTGTCGATATTTCCTCCACATTTTGCAAAGTGACGTCAATATAATCCATCGACGAAGCAAGGGCAGCCTTCGTTGTTTCGATGGTGCGCTCCAGCAATATGCTCTGTGATCTAAAGTTGACATACAAGCTGACAATAACTAAGGGCAGCAGTATTAGCAAAAAGTAAATCGTCAACCGGAGCTGAATCTTACGCGCATATTTTTGATGCAGCCATAAAAAGAATCGTTTCATAACGCCTCCTTGCAGCATAAGAAGATGCCGCCAAATTAATATTGTCACTCGTCATATTTCATGCAGGTATAAAGGAGAAAACTTCCACCTGTCACTATATATTAAGGTGAAAACCTCTACCTGTACCTATATTTTAATGAATTTCCTGAAAAAAACTATAATTGAATCGTTTTGTTGCACAAAAAAAGACTGCCGGCTATTTCAGCAGTCTTTATAATTAAAAATTATAACGATAAAATTTCTCAGCATTCCTCAAACCGGCCCATATTTCTTCACTTTCTCCGCCTATGTACCAGTAAGCTGTGCCTGCAAGGCTTTTATCCTCCACCAGCTTATATTTAGCGGCCAGCGAGCGGCCTTCCTCCAGCCAAATCCGGTGCCCGGCTGCAAATTTCGTATAACTGACAACGTATTGCGCTAACTCCGCATCCCATACAGGCTTAAGCGAGTAGGCTCTGACCAGCGCATTTTGCTCAGCAATCGTCAAATAAGCAGAAGACAACGCAGCGCCGTCTGGTTTTAACGTCCAATCACGATTATAAAAAGGCAGGGCAAGTATGACCTTAGCGTTAGATACTGTCTTGAGAAGCTTTTCAATGGCATGCTTGACGTAAGGAAGCGACGCATTCGGACCTGCTTTGGGACTTCCGCCATAATGCTCATCGTATCCCATCATGACGATATAATCCGCCTGCTTGCCAAGTGCGGCATAATCGAATGCTTCCGTCCAGTCGGTCCCCAAATCAGGCGACACATCAACAGACAGGACCGCCTTGAGCGCATCCAGCCTTTCCGCTAATTGCGTAACAAATGCCGTTAATGCCGGACCATCCTTCGGCGCTACATTTTCAAAATCGATATTCAAGCCGTCCAGTCCATATCGGCTCACCAGCTCCGCTAATTGATCAATTAAATGATTGCTTGCTGCTGAATTCGTCAATATTTGATGCGTTAGAGCCTGATCCGACCGGTTGCCAACCATTGCCCAAATCTGTTTATCGCTTTTTTTTGCCCATGCGATAAGCTCAGGATCTGTTTGATCAAGCACAGCGCCTGTCTTTTCTATGAAATACCAGCGGGGGGTTAGTGTGTTTACATTAGACATAGAAAGGTTCTCAATATATTGCCCGGTCGTTTGTCCGTATTGCCAGCCTATCGTAATTTTTTTATCCGGCTTTTTGTCCAGCTCCTTCACCCATTTGTCTTTCTGCAGCACACGATCAATAAGTACTGCTGTTTCTTCCCTCGTTATAGGTTCAACCGGTCTGAAATTGCCTTTATTATCGCCTTTCATTAATCCCAGCTTATAGACTGAAGCAGCAGCTGCGCTGGCCCAGTCAGCAATTAGGCTGCCATCGCCAAAAACAGTTGACCCAATGGGGGTGTTTCCCGCCTGCTTAAGCGCTCTTGCTATCCATACAGCAGCCTCTTGGCGCGTAACCGGCTTCTCCGGCGCAAAAGCTGCAGCGGATTTTCCGGCTGCCAGTTCAAGCTGAACAGCCGCTTGTACCCACCCGTAATACCAAGCACTCTGCTTGACATCAGCATAAGCATTAATTGGAGTTTCCACTGGCTCAAGCTTTAGCAAGCGATTCAGCACTGCGATAAATTCAGCTCTTGTTATCGATCTGGCCGGCGAAAAGCTGGAGGGCGATGTGCCCGCCAATATTTTTTTATTATATAAATCTATAATTTCATTCTTCGCATAGCTCGTACTAATATCGTCAAAAGGCAGCGCCTTTTCAGCGACAGCAGCCGCAATCGGATAAAATATATTTGCAGCACACAAAATAAGTGCCGTTTTTACTATTAAACGATTAAAATTGTTTTTCATAAAAACCAGATCCTCCTTGCCGCCAACCTACGAATCATATCAAAAATTCATCCAAACATCATCGTAAAAATATTGGCAGCAAGCAAGTCTATCGCCTACTATAGTTTTCTTGCTTTGATAACAAAAGTTACAGGCAGCATCTAGGGGTGCCACTGCGATCAAAATTGGGATTCCGACCGCTGTTGTAGTCCAATTTTTTTGATGAAATAACCCCTGTAAAGGATAAAATTGGCCTACAAAGGCGGACGCTACCGCTTCTCCATTCCCAATCTTGCTCTCCGTTTCCCCTTTCTCATTGCTTATCAATAGTTGCACAGAATGAATCGACAGTCTTCTGAAAAGCGCTATTTCAATGAATCGACAACCTCGCTAGATGGTCAGTCGTTCCGCTATTTGGCCCAAAATCACCATTTTGAGGAGGTAAAGTGACAGACGTTCCGCTATTGGTAAATAAATCGAAGAAAAAGTCCTATTTAGAGCCGAATAGAGGAATGTGTGTCCGCGTAATTAAAAAAATGGCGGTTTTTAGGCAAATAACGGAACGTGTGACCATGTACATTCATTTTGGGCAACATTTGGTAAGCAAAAGAAGGGAACGGAGAGCAAGTTTGGGCATCATTCACAATGAATGGACAATCTCGCCAGCTTCGTTAGAAAAATACTTTTTCAACAGCTTGATAAAATGCATTTAGATTACTTTTTTCACCCAGAGACTAAGCTATCTTCAAGTGATTCTTCGTAAACTTCAATTTAAATATACAATAAATTAAATATACAACAAATACACGAAATTGTTGCAACAGAACCTGATCGCGTAAAGTTTATAATTGCTGTTGAAGGCTAGCATCTATCAAGGAGAGTATGTTCATGAAAAAAAAGCTGACCAGTACGCATCTAGAGGACAAGCCCCGATGGCAGCTGATCAGCTTATTATGGAAGCAGCTATTAAATCATTCTAATTGCTACTTGGAGGAAGATGTAGTAGATGAAGATGACGAAGCAGTAGTAACTGCCGCAGCCTTCTCCTTATCACTGGATAAAAACCAGCCGCATGCGCCGATCAATACCAGAACGATATAGAAGGATGCTTTCCAAGCTGTAGAATGTGCAAATTCCGCAGGGATTACACCTAGCGCAGGATGCGACAACGTATATACAGCTAGCTTCACGCCTACCCAGCCAACGATTGCAAAGGCAGCAATTTCAAGCCCCGGTCTGCGTTCAAGCAGGTTGACGAACACATTGGCAGCAAATCGCATAATCAATAGCCCAATAAAGCCGCCCAAGAAAATAACAAGGAAATGTCCGCCATTCATGCCGCCAATATTAGGCAGCGGAGCAGCAGGCAATACAACGGCAAGCGCAACTGCAGCCAGGATTGAATCGACCGCAAAAGCAATATCGGCTACTTCTACTTTAATAACGGTCATCCAGAAGCCGCTGCCTTTTTTCTCACCCGGCTTATCTTTAGCGCCGGATTCTTTTTTCTTGAATACCACTTTTCTAAATATATGATTGAAGGCCATGAACAATAAGTACAGCGCACCTATCGCTTGAACCTGCCATACATCAACTAAGTACGAAATAGCAAACAACGATCCGAATCGAAATACAAATGCTCCCGCCAGGCCATAAAATAAAGCCTTTTTCCTTTCTTTTTCAGGCAAATGCTTAACCATAATAGCAAGCACTAATGCGTTGTCCGCTGCCAGCAAGCCCTCCAATACGATAAGTACGAGCAAAACCCAGCCATACTCGAGCCATAGCCCTAAATCCATGTTTGTTCCTCCTAATAAATGATGATTTCTAGTTATCACACATTACCATTTCTAATATCCCAGTTCCGGAAAACAGAAAAGACCTTTGCCTAAATAGGCAAAGGTCTCGCAAACAACGTCAAGCGTTGCCAATAAAGCCGGAGAAAATTCTCGTCATGACGACTTTATTGTAGCAGCTACTCCCCTTTGGAGTGTGTGATAATATGAAATTGATATTGTGTCTACAACATGCTTATACGCGGGTGCCTCACAATAGTTTCACTTTTTTTTAAAAAAAGTTTATAGTCTTTAATAACCCGATTATTTCAATATCAACCACATATTTTATATATATTAGTTTTCATTCTTTTTTAGGAGTGTTTTTTTATGTCTATCGAAGAACTGCAGCAAGCAGCCATTATATCGCTTATCGAGCAAGCTGACAGCAGCTTCGCACTGTTGTTTTATACGCCCTTCTGCGGAACCTGCGGTGTTGCGGAACGCATGCTGAGCATCGTTCAGGCAGCCGGTGTTCCCCAGCCCATTTATAAAACCAATATAAACTATACTCCGCTCCTGCGCGAGCAGTTCAAAGTGACGAGTGTGCCTTGCTTGCTGCTGTTCAAAGCGGGCAAGCAGGTAAAAACGATTTACGCAGTGCAATCGGTAGATTACTTGTACAAGCAGCTGCAGCAAACTTTGGAATAATGACAGAGTGCAGCAGGGATAGCACACGATCACTTTAACGTTTCATAAAGCCCCGCTCCTGCAAGAAGCTCTTCATATGAAGCCGGACAGGCTCGTTCAGGCGCTTGCTCATTTGCACAGACCACGGTACGCTCGTTTTCCCATTGCTGCGTGCTAATAAATAAGCTGAAGAAGCTTGATCATAAGGTGCAATACCGCTTGTGACCTGCTGCTTGTCATAGCTGTTATGCTGCAGAACACTGCTCAGCGGCAGACGCGGCCTTAGCATCGGCTCCTGATCAGGATAGCCGATGCACATGCCGAACAAAGGATAGACCAGCTCAGGCAGCTGCAGCTCCTTGGCTACAGCATCAATATGATTGCGAATGCCGCCAATAAAAACGACGCCAAGCCCGAGCGACTCCGCAGCAACGGCAGCATTTTGAGCTGCCAGCGCCGTATCAACTGTTGCTACAATTAAATTTTCAACAGAATCGGCGTATTGATCCGCTTTTCGGCTATGAAGCGCAGCCGCTTCGGATAAACGATACAAATCTGCGCACCATACTAGAAACACCGGACTTTCCGCTATATAAGCCTGATTGCCTGCCAGCTCCATAAGCTTCGCTCTTTTTTGCGCATCGCTAATTGAAATTATGCTGTATGCCTGAACATTGCTCGAAGTGGATGCCATTTGCCCTGCGCTAATAATGCTTTCCACCATTTGTTCAGATACAGGCTCAGCCGTAAATTTTCGAATCGAACGATGCTTCATTAACTGCTCGATGATCTGATTCATCCCTGCACCTTCCTTGCTGCGTAGACTACGATGCTACAGTAGCCGATTGTTTTTTCACCTTAATCCGGGACATCGATAGGAACAAACTCAACACAAGAACAGCTGCCCCAAGCAAATATGGAGCGTTAATATCTACATCATAGATCGTGCCTGCAACTGCCGGTCCAAGAATATTGCCAAGGCTCATGTAAGCATTATTCATGCCTGCTACAAAGCCCTGCTCCTCGCCAGCTGATTTGGATAGCAGCGTATTGATTGCCGGGCGCATAATCGAGGTAAGCGTGAAAAATATCGTTGTAATGATCAGTATAAAGTAGAAGTTGCCTGTTATCAGCATAAGCACAAGCGATACTGCTGAAAGTAGAAACGTCCAGTTAATAAGCGCCTTTTCACCGAAACGGTTAATTAGCTTGCCGATATATATCGATTGAATAATAACGCCCGCCAGAGCGCCTACTGTAATAATGATCGAGATTTGTCTCGTCGTATAACCGAACTTGGCATCTACAAATAGCGGAAATATCGCTTCAAAGTTAATTAATCCGAACGTAAGTGTAAATACAAGCACGAGTAAAATAAAGTAAGAGGACTTTGTAGATCTTGCGAATTGCTTCAAAATATTTTCTCTTTTTTCTTTCATCGCTCTTGCAGCAGTCCGCGCTTCCATGGAAAGGGATTCCGGCACCAGAAGAAGCGAGCCGAGCATCGCAACAGCGCCTGCTCCTGCCGAAACGTAGAATGGCGCACGAACGCCAAGCTCTGCAAGAAAGCCGCCCACGCCAGGACCGACCACGAAACCTAGCGACATTGCTGCGCCTAGCAATCCAAGACCTCTGCCTCGCTGTTCCTCTGTCGTAATGTCAGCCACATAAGCCAGCATAGCCGGCACCATAGCGGCAGCGCCCACCCCGCCTATTAAGCGTGATACATACAGCCATGAAACATGATCTGCCATAGCAAATACCAAATTTGAGATTGTAAACAATACAAGCCCTGTTACAATCATCAGCTTGCGTCCGTATTTATCGGACAGCTCTCCAGCAATTGGAGAACAAATAAACTGAGTAATTCCAAATGCGGCTATAAGGTAGCCGGCTGTTTTGCCGCCAGCATTGAACTCGCGCAAAAACTCCGGAATTACTGGAATAATTAGTCCAATGCCAAGCATGGCAATGAACATGTTGACCATTAACAGCAGCATTCTGCTGTTATTGCTTTTTGACAGTGTCATCGTTTCTCCATCCTATTCTATTGTCAAATTTTCTCTATCTCTATATAGTTGGGGCGGCTTTGTATTTTATACCGATTAATTACTTACCTACTTACTTGCTTACTTACATCAGCTGTGAAATTATTTCGTAGGAACGCAATCTGGCTTGATGATTATAAATATAACTGGACACCATAATCTCATCCGCTTTGGTCGCTTCTATAAACTGTGCCAGCTTCTCCCTTACCGTTTCCTTGCTTCCAATAATAGAAGAGCCTAGCTGATGCTCAAGCGCAATCTTCTCCTGCTCGCTCCAGACTTCATCCATATTGCGCACTGGAGGAGGCACAGGCGCTCTGTTGTTGCGTATAAAGCCCAAAAACAATTGCTGCATGGAGGTTGCAAGATATTGCGCCTCCTCGTCTGTTTCGGCAGCAATCACATTTACTGCTACCATACCGTAGGGCTTATCCAGCACGCCGGCCTTGAAATTGCTGCGGTACAAGTTCATCGCAGGCACTGTAAAGTTAGGCGAGAAATGTCCTGCAAAAGCAAATGGCATACCAAGCTGAGCGGACAGCATCGCGCTAAAATCGCTCGATCCAAGCAGCCAGATCGGCACTTCCGCCCCTTCGCCAGGAATCGCTCTTACTGCAGGTACATATTCATTGCGGCTCGGATCAAAATAAGCCCTTAATTTCTCCAGCTGCTCTGGAAAATCATGACCATTCGAGCCGCGGCTGCCTCTAAGCGCGGCTGCGGTCAAATGATCCGTGCCCGGCGCGCGTCCAAGCCCCAGATCGATCCGGCCTGGATAGAGCGCATCCAGCGTGCCAAACTGCTCGGCAATAACTAGCGGCGCATGGTTTGGCAGCATGATGCCGCCTGCTCCTACACGGATCGTATTCGTTCCGCTTGCCACATGGGCGATTACAACTGACGTAGCGGAGCTCGCAATATTAGGCGCATTATGATGCTCAGCCAGCCAGAAGCGATTATAGCCCCAGCCTTCTGCATGCTGCGCCAGATCAAGCGTATTTTGCAGCGATTGCTTAACGGAGCCTCCTTCTACTATAGGAGACACGTCCAATATTGATAATGGAACTTTCATATTGTTCGACATTTTATTCACCTTCATGCTGCTGTTGGCACAGCTTCAATCGATTGATCACTGTGCTTAGCGTACTTTTTTCCAAATAAGCTACATAATGCTGTTCAGCCTCCGTAAAGAACTGGTCCATGACATGCTGCATATTCGCGGAAATAACACATTCCTCTTCCGGGTTTCCTGAGCACCAATGCGGCTTCAAGGTACCTTCAGACATCGTTCTGTAAATATCAGCCAGCGTTAAAATATCCGGATCGCAGTTAAGCATATAACCTCCGCCGATCCCTTCCTTCGTCTTAACGAAGCCCTTCTCTCGAAGCGAGCCCATAACTTTGCGAATTCTGGTCGGATTAGTTGCTACATTGCGAGCGATATAATCGCTGCTGGCCATTCGTTCCGGCAAATAAGCGAGCAATGCCAAGCTGTGCACAGCTACAGTAAATTCGCTATTCAAATTATCCCCCTCTTCCCACGCAAGGATACTGTGATTTTATTTCATACAGTTATAAATGTCAATGTTCTTCTTAGCGAAATTTATACACAATTGATGCTGCCAGCACACCTAGCATAAACCCGCTTATTGGTGCTACAACTAATATTCCAATTATATTTGCGCTGCTTGTCAGCAGCAGCTTCATTCCCGTTACGGCGAGCATAGCGGTAAAAACGAGCAGCCAATACACCCGTTTCTCCTTTGTGGTTACAGCCTGCACAGCTTGCCGTTCCTGCCCGTTCAGCCTGTCCGGCTGTTTAGTGAATAAAGCCAGCAATATAACCGCCTCTGCTGCCAAGCCTAACAAGGATAAACCGCGCTGCAGCCACTTGTATACAGGAATGCCTCCATATATTTGCTCTAAAAATGGGATCTGCGTTACGAAAAAACCATGCTTGTGTGTAAAAGCATCAACTAGAATATGAGTTAAAAAACCGATGCTCACTGAAGCGAAAAAAATAAAAAGCTTTGCAAGCGAGCGTAAATTCCAGCTATTATTCAATGCGATACGATAGAGCTTGCTATTGATGCCGCCCCAATCGGGCAAATGCAAAGCAGCAGTCCCCTTCACTATTTTATGAAACAAAAGAGCAAATAATAGGCATAGCGGAAATGCTTGCAGCAGCAAGCCCTGCCAAGTGTGACCGATGCTTTGAAAAGGCTCCAGTGCAATAAAATACTCAAAGTCAGGCGACATGCTGCCCAGAATTAATCCCGTTATGCTCAAATAGCGAGGCTTGACCAGCTTAAGCGGCGCAGCAAATATAGGATGCGAGAAAGTGAACGGCATTGCAGTAAGCTCCCTTCAAATGTATAGTATACTATTACTATCACTCCTAAATGTTAAAGAGGGATGTACATGAAAAATAATGTTCTTACCTTGCTGTCAATTGACAAGCTTAGCGGACAAGCTGTTTATGAACAAGGCCTGTCATACGTAAAGGCTGAGCGTGTGGAATGGTTAATATTTGATGCAGAGAATTCACATTATGAAGCGACCATACACAGCAAACGCAAGGAATTTGTAGTCATTGATATAGATTCGCAGGATCGGATCGAAGCTTCCTGCTTTTGCACTATTCATAAAGACTCCTATTGTGAGCATATTGTTGCTGGAATTCTGTCTTTGCGGCAAATGATTTTTGGCGATCATAACGATGACAGCATGAGCACTATGTCTTTATCCACTGAAGTTCAAAAACATACGGCATTATCGGTCAATTCGCAGCGCACTTCAGCCAGTGAGGCATCTGAGCAGCTGCTGGCCATATTTCATGAGCAAAAGCTGCCGCCTGCCAGCAATTCCTATATTCATGATGCCAGAACAGAGCTGTCTGTTGAATATATTATAAAGCTGACAAGCAATGAGTCGGGGCGAACGATCATTATGCTGGAGCTCCGCATTGGGACTGCCAGATTATATGTCGCACAGCAGTTGAAGCTGCTGCTGCAGCGCATCGTACGAAAAGCCTCCTATGTATTTACAAGTCAATTCACCTATTTGCCAAAGCAGCATCGTTTTTCTGCTACAGACTTTGACATCATCGAGCAGCTAATTCAGCTTGCCCTGCAGGAGCAGCTTTACGAGGAGCCTCTTACGCGTCCAAGAAAAAGCAGTGAGCGGATGCTGTTTATCCCTCCGCTGGCATGGGAGCAGCTTATGCCTAAGCTGGAGGCGATCAAGCATGTCAGAGTGATCGATGAAACGAGAGGCAGCATGCAAACCGTATTCAACCGGCTGCTTCATTTTCAACAGCCGCTGCCTGTACATTTCCATTTTCAAGAGCACAGCAATCAGAAAAATGGTTACGAGCTTATAGCAGATGGTCTAAATGATCTTACTTTAATGCCAGATTACAGGCTCGCCTTTTCAGACGGAAGCTTAATTGATGTTGGAGAGCAGGAATGCAGCCTGCTTGCTCAGCTGCAGCAAGTAACGAAGCGTATAAATAGCACCGCTATTTTTATACCAGGCCATCATATGGAAACTTATATTGACCAAGTTATCCCATCACTAAAAAAGCTGGGCGAGGTACAGCTGGCCGACAGTATAGCTGATAAGGTCGTGCAATATCCGCTTAAAGCACGCATCTATTTGGATCGAGTCAAGGATCGGCTGCTCGTCGGGGTGGAGTTTCAATATGGGGATATTATTATTAATCCGCTGGCAGATAGAACGAGTGCTCGCGGAGCTGAGCGGATTCTTATTTATGATAACGAGAAAGAAGCACAAATAATAGGTCTGCTTGAGCACGATCACATTTTTCGCACAGAAGGCGGATTTATAATTGAGGATGAGGAAACCCAATTTATGATGCTCTATGAGCTTGTGCCAGAGCTTGAGCATTTGGCAGACATTTACGCCACAACGGCTGTTAAGGAAAGATTGTTCGCCGAGCAGCTTCACCCTATCGTCCATTTGAGCTTTAATGAGCGGACAGACTGGCTGGAATTCAAGCTGCAGCTTGACGGCATTTCCGAGCAGGAAATTCGCGAGCTGGTTAAAGCAATTGAAGTACAGCGGCGCTACTTTAAATTAAGCAATGGCTCCTTAATTCCAATGCGCGGAAGCGGGTTTGAGCGGCTAATCAAGCTTATGAATGAAATTGGCTTGCACCATATCGCATGGGATGGCGCGGCTGGACATGCTCCTGCGGTGCGTGCCTTGTCGCTATTGCAATTTCCGGACGATATCGGTTCATCCTTCAAGCTGAGCCGCGCCTTGCGCGAGCGGCTGGATAATATTAAGCATCCGGATCAATTAAACTTTCCTATTCCGCCTTCGCTAGACCCGATTTTGAGAGGCTATCAGAAATTTGGCTATCAATGGATGCGCACGCTAGCTTATTACGGCTGTGGTGGAATACTCGCGGATGATATGGGATTAGGAAAAACGCTGCAAAGCATTGCCTTCCTGCTGTCCATGCTTGATGAGATTCGCGGAAAGCAGCCTGCTTTGATCGTCGCCCCTGCATCGCTGACCTACAACTGGTTAAATGAGCTGGCCAAATTTGCACCCGAGATAAAAGCCACTGTAGTTGACGGCACCTATGCAAAGCGTAAGCAAATGATTGCCAATAAACAGAAGATGGATGTTCTAATTACATCTTACCCTATGCTGCGGCAGGATATCGAGCATTACAAAAAGCATCATTTTCATACCTTGCTGTTAGACGAAGCGCAATTTTTCAAAAATGAAACTACGCAAACCGCCCTTGCTGTTAAAGCTCTAGCAGCCAAGCATAAATTCGCTTTGACAGGAACGCCGATTGAAAATCGGATCGAAGATTTGCGTTCTATCTTTCATGCAGTATTTCCAGAGCTTTTCGATGATAGGGACATATTCCGTTACATGCCTCACGAATTAATCGCGAAGCGTTCGGCACCTTTCCTATTGCGAAGATTGAAGAGCGATGTCGCGCGCGAGCTGCCGCCCAAAATTGAAACAACCCAAGCAAGCGAGCTGCTGGCAGATCAGAAAAAATTGTACCTTGCTTATTTAGCAAAGCTTCGCCAGGATACATTAAAGCATCTGGACCAGGATACCTTTGGCAAAGAGCGCATAAAAATTTTAGCCGGCCTGACTCGGCTAAGGCAGCTCTGCTGCCACCCTGCTCTATTCGTTGACGGCTACACTGGCGGATCGAGCAAGCTGCTGCAGCTGTTTCAAATTATTGAAGAATGCCGCAGCTCAGGCAAGCGAATGCTTATTTTTTCCCAGTTTACAGAAATGCTCAGCATCATTGCCCGCGAGCTTGGCTATATGGGTGTACCTTACTTTTATCTCGATGGCGCTACACCTGCACGCGATAGGCTTGCGCTATGCGAAGCCTTCAACCAGGGCGAGAAGGATATCTTCCTTATCTCCTTAAAGGCTGGCGGTACGGGACTGAACCTGACCGGCGCTGATACCGTTGTTCTGTATGATCTATGGTGGAACCCTGCTGTCGAGGATCAGGCTGCTGATCGTGCGCACCGGATTGGGCAGAAAAAGGTTGTTCAAGTAATTAGACTTATTGCGCAAGGAACAATCGAAGAAAAAATGCTCCAGCTTCAGCAGCGCAAAAAAAATCTGATCGATGCCATTATACAGCCTGATCAGCACGCCGCCGCCACTTTGACCGAGCAGGACATTAGGGAATTGCTTGCCATTGAATAATGGCAAGCTCTTGATTTCGCGTTTGAAGGCGCGGGTCGGAATCAAATCGCGCGGTGAGTCACAAATAGACGTTGAAGAAACTACCAAATGCGAGCACTAAATGTATTTTGTGCATCTAGTTTCTCCTTTTTCGCTGAAAAAAGGAATCTAAATACATTTCCTGCATCTAGTTTGATCAAAAACCGCTGTATTTTGCAAAATGCTCAAAACTAACTGTAGTTTTTCCCCTTAGAATCGAAAATTAGCTAAATTTCTTAAAACTAACTATATGAAATGCACTTAGTTTAAAAGTATGCGTAGTTAGCTATGCAGCAACAAGAAGATCGAAATGAGATAGCCAAGAAAAACGGGCTGCATCCATCCGATATCTGACGTACTTGTTGGAGCAGTTGCCGCAGCCTTGCCGATTTACCATACTCCACTCTTACTATAGAATGAATGACAGTGCGAACCTCCGAATGAAATGTCAATATGAGACTGTCGATTAATTGTGGGCAACTATTGATAAGCAATGAGAAAGGGGAAACGGAGAGCAAGAATGGGAATGGAGAAGCGCTAGCGTCCGCCTTTGTAGGCTAATTTTTTCCTTTACAGGGGTTATTTATTCATAAAAATTAGACTACAACAGCGGTCGGAATCCCAATCTTGATCGCAGTGGCCCCCCTTTCTATTACTTGTTGCAACTATCCACAATTAATCGACAGTCTCAATATAATCGTTATATGATATTTGAGCAAAAAGAAAAACGCCTGATGGCGTTCCTCTTAAAAAACATAGTATATCCACGAGGGAGGGACTGTCCCTATTGATATAGTCGTTACCGGACAACTGTTACGCTTAATACAGCGCTGGAAGTGACGCCTGCCTCATTGAGAAGCTCGACGCGATACACGTATGTGCCGACCGGCTTACCGCTGATCTGTATCCGTGCAGTCTGAGCTCCTGGTGTTGCTGCGGTTAACGGCTGTTCGTCTATGAGCACACCGTTCTCATATAGACGATACGCGGTTCCGTTCGTTCCCCACCACATATTCATCGTTACAGCGAAGCTGCCATCACCGTCCCAGTTGTCATGAAATAGGACTGGCGTACCCGGAGTTGCGTCAGTCACGGTGACAATAAGCGGATTACTTGTTGTAACACCGTAACCATTAATTAACTCTGCACGATACGTATAAACGCCGTTTGCACGACCGCTAATGGCTGTTGCTGTTGTTTGCGTTGTCGGCGAATGGTCGATTATCACATTCGTCTCAATCAGTACATCATTCTCATACAGACGATAAACGGAACCATTATTCCCCCACCACATATTCATCGCTACAGTGTAGTCGCCATCGCGCAAGCCAGTATCATGACCGTTGTTGTGAGACAAGATTGGTTTGCCCGGCGCGGCGGTACTCGCCGCCGTACCAACAACTTGAATCTCCAACGGTTCTGCCGCAAGTTCGCCATAGGTTGCGCCAATAATCGTCGTGCCTGCCGCTTTGTACAAGATCACACCGCCGGCAAGCACTTCGGCTACGGAGTTGTCCGAGCTTGTGTATGATGCCAGAGCTGTAACATCTGCCGATCCACTAATAGGATCAACAACCGTTACGCTTAGTCGACCAGCTGTGCCGGTGCTAGCCTGTGACACAGAGCCATTAACTGTCAGCGATGCCTGCGTGGACTCACTGCCGCCTTCCCGGATATATGATAACGGTATATAGAACACATCCCCCGGTGCGATATCGTATACAAACCCTTTACTGAAGTCGTGATCGTCGACGTAGCGGTGGATAAGTGTACTGTTGCCCAAATGTAAAATATATTGCCCTGTACCGATAGAATCGACGCTCTTAATTTCATAAACAGCATTTCTCCCGGACTGATTCGCCACATGAATATAGCGACCAATCCATTGTTCTAGCATGTGTTCAGATGTGCTTTGAGCGGTTGTTTGAATCGTAATTTGATTGTCGTCTGTTAAAATTCTGGTGAAATCAACAATCGTTCCTTCTACACGATCCGTCACTTTCGCGATTAACGGATTATCTGTGTAACCGAGCGTTACACCATCGTTCAGATAAGCTTGTGCTTCTTTTCCACTTTGCTCTATATAGGTTCCAAAATAGCCCTGGAATGCAATACGATCATCTACTACGTACAATTTGTTGCGGTCCATCGCTTGGATGATCCAATCCGTTCGCTCCCCGATCACTACTTTAATAGCGACAGCTTCCTCATCAGAAACGATTTGACCATTGTAGGTTACGGATACTTTCTCGATCTCATCTATAAATGGTGTGCCAACATACGGCTGAATAACCGAAGCGAAAACAGAATGAATATCGGAACCTTTGCGCTCTGCCATCATGTAGCGCAACTCTCCTGGATTTTGACCAGTGACTGGTGGAATACCTGTTGCCAGTGCTACACTGCTTACATCGTTCAGCATGGTTAGTTTCATGTGAACTTCTTTGTTGTTGATTCCATTATTCTTCATTGTCCAGTCGACACTGAATGGTTGCGTCACAGATTCATCTTTCTCGACATCTTTCAAATAGTGAAATCCACTGCCCATATACCCGGTGCCTGGAACACTATCATTTGCGGGACGAACGCCGTACTCTACATCGGGACCTGCAAGCGTTCCTGTAGGCTGACTGATCAGTTGCAAGCCATCTGTGGCAACCGTGCCTTCTCCGCCATGAAAGCTGTAGTGATGTTCATCACCGCCTGCAATTCGGAAAAGATCGACCATATAAGATCGGCTGTCATCTACATGAATCATAGCTGCAGTTCGACGATATTGCGATGTTTGGTCATAAGCGTCTGATGCGTCCACATCGATTAATTGTATCGGACCATTTCCTTCAAAATGTAGTGGTGTAGCTCCCCAAAGTGCTTTCTGCCGCGAGCGGTCTACTAGTACTGTATTGTGGCTGACCGTATGACTGCTCCATTCTATGCGGCTTGGCCAAGCTCCGGTGCGCTCTGGATAACCAAGATCGGGCGCTAAATCATAGCCATAGGCGAGAACACCTAGATTCAAAGAATCGGCATGTGCATGTGATGATCCGGACCTCCCATAATACATGAACAATTCCCGAATTTCATTTCCGAATGTATTTGCCAGTTCCATCTGTTGACGGCTGCTTTCATCAATCAAACTAATACTAATTGCTCCAAACTTATAGGAGCTTCCATTGCCTGAGCCTGCTGAGCGGAAAGTAAGTTTATGCTTGCCAGGGGTGATGTTCAAATCTTTTGCAAGTGTGACCGATGGTGAGTTGGCGGCCAGCGTTCCAGTAAAAGAATGCGTCGCTATCTTCACATCGTCATAATAGATATCATAATCGCCATAACTGGCCGCGGTGAATGGCCGCAGATCCAAATCAAATACGCCGTGCTTTTCAACATTAAATTCGAAGGAGATCGCAGACTGAGCGTTGATCGCTTCGAATTGCAGCGTACTGGAAGCAGGGAAATATTTCGTGGAGGTTCCTTCCGATAATTCGATAATTCTCATGTCGGTAAAGAAAATTGGATTGATCGCAGCCATCGTATAGTTTTGTCCGGCTCTCAGCACACTGAAACCATAGCCCGTCAAATGATTGCTTTGCGGCTTGAATGTACCATATTGTGCGATCACATCGGCAATGTCGTTTGTAAGTTGACTTGGATCAGCATCAAAAATATCGCCTCTGATGCCACCAATCGTTCTTCCATTCAATTGGTAGGCCAATTGTGCATAGATTGGGTCACCATATATTTTGAAAGCATCTACAAAATCAATAGCTTTCGTAATAATGCCGCCATTCCCTGTGCCGCCAGAGTCACCGATATGAGCTGTAAATTGGTCTGATAAAGTTAAAGGGTAGTAGGCATCGAACATCTTCTTGAATTTAGGATGTTGGTACAAATCGGCAGCCGGATATTTATCATATCCTTGCAGTACATCAGCTACTTGTTTGAATTGATCGAACCAAAGCCTATTATAGAGCGGGGCTGTTTCATCTCCATGACCATCCCGATCCACCTTGCTGACTAATAACGGCAAGATGTTTCCGCCAGTGATTTTATGTTCGCTGGATACATAGGAGCCTGCCTGGAAATTAAAGTCCAGCCACTCCTTGGTTTCAGGGAAGGTATCATAAACAACAGCTGCAAGTGCCAATGTTAATTGATGCATACCTTCATTACCGCGGATCAGGTCATTCTGAATCGCCGGATAAATTTGCTTCAAGATTCCGTCTTCAATGTTTTTGCGAATAGCTGCAGCGGAATTTTTTGGTGTCAAGCTGCTTGTGCTATTGGCCTTGTTCTGCAAAAAGGCTAGAGCGCCTGGATGATCCATTGCCGGGAAAAAAGCATCGTATGCCCGAATCCAATCCTGAACCATCAAACTTTCCCAAATTGAACCGACGACTTTTCCTCTGCCGCCAGTGCCGCCGTCAGAATTCAAATAACCTTGCGCCGGCTTATAAATGCGCAAATCCATATCCGGATAAAGATCAGCAATGCGATCCAGAATTACAATTCCAGTAGCAGCATACTTTTCATCGCCTGTAAACAAATACGCATCGCGAAGACTTTGAAGCGCCTTGGGAAGCAGTGCATTAGCACCATACCAGATCGCCCAATGATTATAATACGCTATGAAAGTAAAACGATTTCCACTAGCGTCCACCCATCCCGAACCATCATCGATCCCCCAGTCCGCCGGTTTGCCGGGACAAGAAGTATTCGTCAGCAGTGATGCATTCGCAGTTGATTTCACGAATACGCCATCCACTAAACCACTTTCATAATACGCGCCAAAATCATTACATGGATACCACATGTCATTTGTAGGATCCTGGATTTTCCATGGGTGATTAATAGGATCCAACCGATAAGGATAATTCCCGAATTGATTAATCGCAGTGCCAGTTACCGGACTTCCTTTTACCTGATTGACCGCGTAACCCCGTGGAATGGACTGCGGAGTAATCAAACTCCACCAGAAATCGAGGCCCAATACTTCATAGCTGTCAGCGAGAGTGACCGCATTGTCGCGCTCATATCTCGCCCAATCGTATAGTTCAATATTATGGCGGGCATTCGCTATCTTTTCGTCTGTATAGATGGTCGAACGTTGCTTGCTGCTCTGTATATTCGCGCTATCTAATATATTCAAATCAACGAAGGCGAGCCCCTCCCGCTCACCGTATGTGATCTTGACAGTAATGCGTGCTTCACCTTCTGTCAATGCTTCCAGTGACCAGCGTTGGTTCGGTAATGTTGACACAGCAATTACAGCATCATCTGAACTCGTAACGGTTACGGAGGCATTTTCCAATGGAAGAGTTGAGCCATCATTCATTACAGCTTCGATGGCGGGTTCCAGTTTTTGACCAATGTAGTAATCGGTTCTCCCGGTGCTGATCCTTGCCTCCAACAATGCCAAAGGCATGACTGCAATTCCAAAGTAAGCATCGTCAAAGTAAGCGGTTCCAACATTAGTGCTATTTGAATATAACAAAATGGTCGCATGCGTAGCATTAGCAGGCGCTTCAGAACTCACATTCATTTCCACCCAATTTTTATTCGAATTATTTCCTACAGATTTTGTACTAATTCTGGAACCGGAGGCATTCCAAAACTCCAGATATAGTGACGATTCACCGTTTATAATGTACACCATGACCGATGCCGTATAATCTTGTCCGGGAACAACGGAAACTTTGTCACTTCGCAATCCCACTGTTTGAACATCTGATTGGTCATCGATACGAACGCTATAAGAACCTCTATACACGTGGTCATTGGATGCCTCATAAGTTTCAGTCCCCATACTTGGTAACGAAAGTTTCCAGCCAGCTGGTTTATTGGACTCAACTATTTCGAAGTCTCCATTATCAAGCAAATTATTCCCAGCAGCAGCAACTGACGGTGGAGTGAAGTTTTGTCCAATAAATGGGAGTATCAAAATAAATGACAAAATTATAAGAACACTTTTACTAGCTTTCATCAATATTTACACTCCTTTAATTTAAATATAATAACATGATCAAATCTATACATTTTAAACTCCTAATCTAAGGAAGCGCTTTCAAATAAATGTAATTTAGAACTCCCGCATACTCTGGCATACGGGAGGTGTTAATTAGATACTGTAAGACTAGCCGTTATTCAAAATCTTTTAGTTCATATCCTGCTTTGCGAATTTGCTCGACATAGGCTTGGAATAACTTCCGCCCGCCATATCTTGTCATCAGATCTTCCCGATATTGCGGCCAGTTACTTCCTGATTTATCATCAAACAGCATCTTCTGGTGGTACTCGTACATCTTCGTACGGAAGTCCGCCAGATTAAAGCCTGCTGGTGGGCTTGTGTTTACTCCCTTATAGTAAGTGTCATGAAGGTAAGTGGAGATCGTTGCAACAATTTCCCGATCACGATCGCTCATGCTTGGCTCGATTATTTCCAAGCCTAACACATTCGCTTCGTCCGGAGTAAAGAATTGATATACGTCAAGGAAATTTCCTTTATCGACAATATCTTTTTGATAAGCGTCCTCATTCAATGTAATCTTGTTTCCATCACGCGTGTAATGTTTTCCTTCCAGACCATAATGCGTCATCAAAAAACCTTCTTCGCTTGCCAGCCAATCCAATATTTCAATACTGCGCTTTACTTTCTCCGGTGATGTGTCCGCTGCAGTTTTGGCGAATAGAAACGCGGATGCTGCTACTCCTTCTCTCCATTGCGGTTTTTCAGGAATAGGGTTGAACGGCACCCATTCTGCCCCAGGAATGATCGACTTTGTTTTTGCTTGCAGACCTGTGGGATTGGAATCGAAAGCGAAATTTCTGTCGACTCCGACTACAACGCCTATTTTCCCTTGTGCAGCTTTGTCGATATGAGCCATGCCTTTGTTCAGGAACCAGTCAGGATCAACAATGCCAGCGTCCAACCACTCCAATACTTCATCGACTACTTTTCCTGCCAATGGGTCAGAACCATTATCATGATACATATGATCTTGTTCACCTACCACCGTAGCCTGGAATAATCCATTATTATACCACTGCGGGAAATCCCACGGCATGCCATTGCCTCCGGCGGATACGGAAAAGCCGTAAGTATCGTTCTTCTTGTTGCCATCAGGGTCATTGAATGTAAAGGCTTTCAATACATTGGTTAATTCATCATAGGAGGTTGGTATTTCGAGATTTAAGTTATCCAGCCAGTCTTTACGAATATAGTAGGAACGGTAGATGCTTCTCGCGAATGGCAGCGGTGCTCTGGCGAATACATCTTCAATCGCATAACGTTCCAATTCTTCTAAAGTAACCCACTTGAAGTAATTCGGCATCGTTTCGGGAGAAACAAACGGTGTCATATCTGCAGTCAAGCCTTGCAAAATATACTCTTGTGATGTACGTCCGTCAGTAGTGAACATGTCCGGCACATCTTTACTCGCCAGCAGCAGATTTAGTTTTTTCTTATAATCTTCTCCTACAGGCATGTAGTTCATATTTAGTGTCACATTGAATCGTTCCTCAATGGCTTGCTTGACAAAATCATCACTTGCGTTAGGCAAGTTACTGGTCGCTTGGTTTACAAACGTAAACCATTCCAATGTTAAATGCTCTTTCTTTTCTTCCTTGTTTTGTTCTTGACTTGGCGCCGTGCTAGCAGGAGCGCTGGCGCTAGGTGTCCCGCCTTCTGTACCCTTATCTTCCGGTTTTCCCGTGCTTGAACAAGCGCTTAGCAACATGGCAAGCGTCATGCCAGCCAATAACATCGTTTTCCATTTGTTTCTCATTGTTTTGCCTCCCTCTTGTCGATGAACACCTATCTCATATTATCGCACTTGCTGCATTGCTTGTCTCGTTTAGGCCTCACCTCCTTAACGTCATGGCAATCGCCATTCCGATATAAATCTGGTAATCATTAGCCCTTCACAGAACCTAACAAGAAGCCTTTTACGAAGTATTTCTGCAAGAAAGGATATACGGCAATAACAGGTATGATAGTGACGACTACTGCCGCCATTTTCATCGTTTCCGGTGGCAGCTGCTGTATCATGGCAGGATTTTGCACCAGCAGCTCCTGACTGACGTTTTGGGCTTGCAGCATATTTCTCAATACAACTTGAATGGGCTGCAAATCTCGATTATTGATGTACATAATTCCGGCGAAATACGTATTCCAGTGATTTACACCGTAGAATAGCCCTAGCGTTGCCATAATTGGCTTGGAGAGCGGCAAAATGATGAGCATCAGTGTGGAAAATTCATTGCTGCCATCAACTTTGGCGGCTTCCTCCAGATCCTCCGGCAAGTTCTCAAAGAACGTCTTCATAATGAGTACATTAAAGGCGCTTACAAGTCCCGGAATGAGCAGTGCCCAAATCGTGTTCAGCAAGCCTGTTGCGCTTACCGTCAAATACAAGGGAATTAATCCGCCTGAAAATAACATGGTGAACACAATCATGAATAAAATCGTATTTTTTCCCGGCAATTGTTTCCGTGACAGGGGAAAAGCAGTGAGTGCGGATACAAACAAATTCATCGCTGTGCCCACAATCGTAATAATAACGGTAATTTTCAAAGCTTGAGGAAGCACCTTGCTGGCGAATATCGCGGCAAAGCCTTCGAAAGTGATTTTCGTAGGAAACAGAACAAATCCGCCTTTTTGCAATACAACTTCGATGGGTGTGACGGACATCACAAACACATAATAGATTGGGAGTAATGTAGCCAGTCCGAATAAAGTTAGAAATATATACAAGATCGTATCTATAACGCGATCACTTTTTGTTTTATGAAGTACGAATGACATGTTACTCCTCCTCTACCATACTCCTGAACCGCTTGTTCGCTTGGCCAGTTTATTTGCTCCAATAACGAGAATCAAGCCAATCATTCCCTTGAACAAGCCGACGGCTGTGGCGAGACTGAATTCCAGATTTTCCAACCCTCGCCGGAATACCCAAGTATCAATGATATCTCCGGTTTCATATACTCTTGCATTAAGGAAGATATAGACTTGTTCGAATCCGGCATCCATAATATGGCCGATTCGGATGATGAGCAGCAGAATGAATACATTGCGGATTCCCGGCAGCGTAACATGCCAGATTTGCCGTGAGCGGCTTGCCCCATCCACAGCGGCTGCTTCATACAGATGGGGATCGATAGCCGCCAGAGAAGCAAGATAAATAATGGCGCCGTAGCCAGTGTTCTTCCATAAATCGGTGGATACCAGAATGGTTCGGAAATATTCTTTGGTCGTCAGAAAATCAATGACTTGCCCACCGCTTTGTGTAATCCAGTTGTTAATTAGTCCAGAGCCGGGAGCCATGAAAGCGAATGCCAAGGCGTATACAATTACCCATGACAAAAAGTGCGGACCATACGAAATCGTTTGCACAGTCCTCTTGAACCATTGCACGCGAACTTCGTTAAGTATAATGGCGAATGCCACGTCGGGCAGCATGCCGAAGATAATACGGTAAAAACTCAATATGAGGGTGTTTTTGATCGTCCGATATATTTCAGGCGTGGAGAAGATCGTTTCGAAATGTTTGAAGCCGACCCATGAACTCCCCCAAATTCCTTTCAGCAGGTTGTAATCTTTAAAAGCAATTAATGCTCCGCCCATC
The DNA here is from genome assembly GCF_050864975.1 of Paenibacillus sp. GXUN7292. Taxonomy (NCBI): domain Bacteria; kingdom Bacillati; phylum Bacillota; class Bacilli; order Caryophanales; family Paenibacillaceae; genus Paenibacillus; species Paenibacillus sp. GXUN7292. The sequence goes on from NZ_JBOZWO010000009.1 coordinate 144,869, forward strand.
GGCAAATAATGATAGATAATAAAATATAACACTCCAGGTAACAGCATTACGTAGTACCAGCGATGGCGGTAAACCGTCTTCATCAGTCTACTTCTCTTCGAAAGACTGGATTTGCCCGGCGCAGTAGTGGCTGGCGGCGCAGTTGGGTTGGACATAGGCGTGCTAACTCCTCTCTTTATAAGTGGTTGCAGAATTCAGATTAATCGAGTACGAACTTTCCGTATAGGCAAAAAAAACGTTATTTTATCTCAATTACAGGTTTAAAATTAGTGAATTAGTCCGTTTTGAACAATTGTACTCAAAAAATATTGACACTTATGCGACCTGTACCCGACAATAAAACATACATTGCACAAGAGCTGGTGTACATTCTACAGAGTAGAGGATGATAGAGAAATGAGAAAACGCTATCTTCATGGTCTGTTTATTCAAATCACTTTGTTCACTACCATTATTGTGCTGATTTTAACGTTGTTTCTTTATTTTAATTTTCGCAATATCCAATTGGAGCTGCTCAACTCTTCCAATGAAAAGTTAATGAATCAAGTATTTGAACATGCCATGCAAGTGAACGACTATGTCAATAATTACGCCTGGTATATGACGAATAGCCCGGAAGCAAAGCAGCTTATGTATGGAACAGACGTTACCTTGATGCAATCCTTGAATAATATCAAAGTTCTGGATGCATCCTTATCCAGCACGCCATTTCTTATCTCCGCCTATATCTACAATGGTGAGCAGGAAATGTACTATAACATCGGGCCTAATCCGATCATTCGTCAAGGCTCCTTCTATGATCAGGAAATCGAGCAGATGTTAGCGAATTCGCAATTTCAACCGCTTATACCGATTCCTAGAAAGATGCCGCATACAGAATGGGAACCACACAGACTTGTCCACACGTACACTTATATTTTGCCGCAGTATGCAGGCATGGGTGCGCGAATCAAAAATGCTGTCATTCTCAATGTGCGGGGGGATTGGCTCTTTAATACGTTATTGTCTTACGCGGAGTCGCCTTCCTTGAACGGGAACAATATGATGATTATCGATCCGATGGGCACAGTTATCGGACATTCTGATAATGATTTATTTTTGCAAAATTTATCAGATGAGCCGTATGTTCGAAACGTACTTTCATCCGGGCGGTCGTCGGGCTATTTCGTGGCAGATGTGGACGGGGTTCCGTCTGTTATTACTTATGCGACTTACGATGCTCCGGAGTGGACAATGATTAATATTACGCCGTATGCGTATGTGGCAAGTGCTATTCAAAAGGTTCGAACGATTACACTGACGATTACTTCTATTGTCCTGGCAATTGGTTTGCTTGCCACCTTCTTGCTGTCAAGAAGGCTGTATTCGCCTATCGACTCATTGCGGAAGCAGGCGGGCGTCCTAACAGGAGGTAAGGGGAATTTTACCTTGGCAGAAGGAAAGGCGGGCAATGAACTAGAGTATATTTCGCAAACATTGGCGACTACCCATCATAAGCTGGAATCATTGGAATCATTCAAGAAAGAGCATATGTTTCAAATCAATCAAATTTTTCTGAAGAAGCTGCTTTCAAACAACAACGCTGCCGCAGACAATGTGCAAGCAGATCAGTTCGAAGCGTTTAACGTACAACTGCTCCCTAATCAGCCTGTTATTGCTGTTTTATTGCGTTTGGATCGTTATCGCTTGTTTTGTGAGCGATACAACGAGACAGATCGTTCATTATTGAAATATGCGCTGGCGAATATATCCGTGGAGGTGTTTCGCCCGCATTTCACGGCTGATGCAGTAGATATGGGCGGGGATCATATTGTGGCGCTTCTTAATGTGAAGGAACAGGAAGGAGAAGGGAGCGGTGAGCTGCCGGGACAACTGGAAGGGCTAATACGGCAAATTCAACAGCAATACGAACAGTACGGCAGTCTATCCGTATCTGCCGCGATCGCTGGTCCAATAATCGATATTCATCAGCTGTCAGTCCTGTACGAACAAGTACTGTATATTTCCAATTACAGAATGGTGTACGGCTATAGCTGTCTGATCAAGCGAGAGGAAGTGGAGCAATTCACTCTGGAGGATCTGGATGTCGATGACACAGCAATCGCAGACTTGCTGGACGGCATTAAAACCGCAAACTGGATTATCATCGTACAGCACTTCAATTCCATTATGAGCCAGTTGTATAAATATCATTACAGCAATATGATGTTTTATCTGTCACTGCTTACCTCTTCTGTATTCCAGACGTTGAATGCGATCGAGCGCAACAGTTCTCTTCATTTTGAGATCGACTTTATTTCCTTCAGTAACAATATTCAGTCCCTAGAAACCTTGGAGGAGATTAAAGAAGAATATTTGGCATTGTTCAAGCAAATTACGGAGAAAATGCAGAAACAAAAGAACGAGAAGTCGGAACTGATCGTCTCCAATACAATGAAATATGTAGAGCTTCATTACGAGGATAAAAACTTATCACCTCATGCCATTGCCGATTATATTAATTTGACGTCTGCCTACTTGAACAAATTGTTTCGGGAGTATACCTCCATTTCATTGTCCAGTTATATTACGAATGTGCGCATGGATAAAGCGAAGCATCTGCTCTTGGAAAGCAGTTATAACGTAGATGAAATTATAGACATAGTCGGCTGGGAGAATAAAAAATATTTTTATACTGTATTCAAAAAAAGTCATGGCGTAACACCATCCGAGTACCGGCTAACCGCCAAGGTGAAGAATCTGGGGTGAACGTTGTTAACTTACAGAAAGGGGCTTCTCCAAGTCGTGAGATCGACTTTTGAGAAGCCCCTGTTCAATTATAAGTATATTTGCTAGAATAACTTTCCTTGACGGTATAACGCGGTAGACAGTCTCATTACGGCATGCTTATAGCAATGCTGCCGCAGCGTTAATCCGTCTGCGAAGAAGGCAGGCAGAATGCTGTGCAAAGTACCTTCCATCTTGCCGAATAGCAAGCTGTAGACTTGTTCCTCGCTGTAAAACTGTGTTTCGCGGTCTTGCAGCCATTCAAAGTAAGAGACGATAACACCGCCTGCATTGGCCAGAATATCAGGAATAACTATTATGTTCCGCTCAGCCAGTACCGCATCTGCTTTCCCGGTGATCGGCGCATTGGCTCCTTCAACAATGAAGCTTGCCCGCACAAAATCGACATTGTCCTCACGTACTTGATCCTGCAATGCCGCCAAGAATAAGATATCGACATCGAGATAGAGAACATCTTCGCGTTCCAAGATTTGTGCATTTACGCCAAGTGCGGCAAGTTCTTCGGCAGTTTTCGGCAAGTCGCCCCAATTCTTGGCTGTATATTGTTGCAGAACGGCAACGGGAAGTCCGTCGGGATGGTACAATGTCACATTGCGATCGCTTACGGCAACTACCTTGGAATCGATATAGGAACAACGATGCGCCTCAAAAGCAGCAACCGCACCGACATTGCCAAAGCCCTGCACTGCCACGGTCAACGGCCGGGGCTGATCGGCAAGCGCAAGCAGCGACTGGGCGAAGCGGTTGGCTGAGCCAGCAAGCCAATCGCGCTGATCATTCACGAAATGATGCAGCATATAACGGAAAGTGAAATAAACGCCTTTGCCGGTAGCTTCCCTGCGACCGAGTGATCCGCCGCTTACAATGCTTTTTCCTGTGAAGCTGCCCAAATACGGTCTGCCGGGATTGACACTCTTGTATTCCGCCATCATCCAGTCCATCTCGCGCTCGCCGCTGCCCATATCAGGAGCGGGAATATCTTTGTCCGGACCAAGAATATCGTTAAAGTATTGCACATACTTTTTGCAGATCAGATTTAGTTCTTTGTTCGTATAGTCATGCGGATTGATAATAATGCCGCCCTTGCCGCCGCCGAACGGAATATCATGAAGTGCGTTTTTTAATGTCATCAGAGCAGCCAGATTCGTTACTTCCGCTTCATTAACCGATTCGTGAAAGCGAACGCCACCTTTGTAAGGGCCGAGCGTGTCATTATGCTGAATGCGGTAGGCTGGAATACGCTTCAAATTGCCATTCTCCAGTGGAATGCGCAGGAATGCCTTGTGTACTTTGTTGGGAGTAGACAAGATGGCTGCGAGTGATTGAAAGACCTGTTTCCTATGGGCATCAGTAACATCCGGCAAGAAAGATGGCATATCGCTAAGTTCTTGCAACGAATGTCTTATAATTTCATCTGTTTGTGTTTCCATCAACGAGAATATCTCCTTACAGTTTAGATATAATCGATCATTAATAATTATTTAGTGCTAAGTACCTTTTTGACCGCGATAGCAATATCGTGCATATCCTTTTCTTCTGCCAGCAGCATGTTATGAGGCAGCCAATAAACTTCCTGTTCTGCACGTTCACTGTTCGGACAGGAATAGAGCCTGCTTTCGCCACTCCATTTCTGCGTGCTTTTAATGACTGCTTTATTCTTGTTAAGAGACACATAACCAGGTGATAAGGGGATGCCTTCTGCTAGCAGTTTTTGCAAAATGTCGGCCTTTTCTTGCTTGATTGCTACCGGATCGATTCTGAACATGTACAAATGATTGGCATGTCTGGTAATACGGGCATCTTTTGCCATAGTGCTGACACCATCAATATCTGCCAGAAGCTCGGTTAATAAACGGCTATTATGCTCCCGCTTGCGCATTTGTTCGTCGAGACGTGTCATTTGCGCCAGCAGGATGGCTGCCTGAAACTCTGTCATGCGCAAGTTCCAGCCGATTTCCTCATGCTGATACCAGCCGCCGCCCCGGATTCTGCCTACATTAGCCAGTGACCAGGCACGATCAGCGAGTGCTTCATTGTTGGTAACGATAATACCGCCTTCGCCAGCATTAATGTTCTTGCTCGATTGGAAACTGAATGTACCGAAATCTCCAAGCGCACCTACCGCAGTGCCATCCCATTGGGCGCCGACTGCTTGTGCAGCATCTTCAATTAACTTCAAATGATGCTTAGCGGCAATTTCCTTCAATCTGGTCATATTCGCCGGAGCGCCTGCAATGTGTACGGCTACGATAGCTTTGGTTCTAGGTGTGATTGCCGCTTCTACTTTCTCAGGATCAAGCAGCAGTGTATCCGGCTCCACATCGACAAATACCGGCAAGGCGCCGAACATAAGAGCAGATGTTGCAGTAGCGATAAAAGTGTATGGTGGCATAATAACTTCATCGCCTGATTCAATTCCGGCAGCCATTAATGCAATCGTAATCGCTACCGTACCGTTTACGATGGTGATTCCGTATTTGGCATCTTGCAGTGCAGCAAATTTATCCTCTAATTCCTGCAGTTTAATTCGCCCGGTTCCTCCCCATTTGCCGGAACGAACGACTTCCAGAATCAGTTTCTCCTCCAACTCGTCATAATAAGGCCATTCCGGAAACGGTTCTGTTCTGACGGGGGTGCCCCCGGCAATTGCTAATTTGCTCATATTCAATTCCTCCTTGGGCTAGTTATCGTGCGAGTTCGAACTACCTCTTATATTGTATATTTGCGGCATAGAACACCAAATTTCAAGGCTGCCTGACCAGCTTCAGCTATTGCTTCTCCTTCAGGAAGAGGAACCCAAACAACAGCATTGCTTAAGCTTCCCTCTACGTTGAGCTGCCCGTTTTCACTTAGACCCTGGATACGAATTTGTCTTCTCGCTCGTTCCCATTCATTGATCTGTCTGCTCGTCCAGAAAACAAACCCGCGCTGTTTCGCTTCTTTGACCACTTTACGCAGAGCATCGGCTACATCCGGCAAGTTATCTATATGAACTTGATGGAACAAGAAGTGAGCGATTCCCTCGACTTGTTTAACTTGCTCCAGGAAAGGAACGAGAACACTGCTGTCCGTAACGTTTGGATTGTCTAAATCCTGTGTCAGAAATCCGATCTCTAAGACATCATAGAACCGGTTGTTTTCATCGAACAAAGAGATTGGGAAGTAAGGATGACAAGTGCCGAATAAAAATCCGACATTGCCTGTCTTGCTCGGTCCGCGTGTCTGGTCGGCTTTAATGCCTGCCGCTTCGCACCATGCGAACAACTCACCCCAACCTTCAAAACGTGTGTAGTGATTTTTATTGGAGATGATTTGATCCATATCAGCAGCTTGTTTCAACCAGTCTGCCTGACGGTCAAACTCGGCTTGGTCCCAATGTCCTCCGCCGATATCCAGAGCATTGTAGTGCAAAGCCAGCTCATGACCAGCTTTCTTAATGGCATCGAACATTTCCGGGCTGTACCCTGGCTCGATCATGCACCAGGTAGAGTGAATACCGCATTCCTCCAACACTTGCAGAGTAGTGGCTGCGCTTTTGTCGATATTATGGTCGCTGTCATGAGAGATGTGCGCGATATAGTCAATTCCATCTGGCCAATATCCCAGAAACGGAAGTGTCAGCCCTAATGACGTTACTTTCTTCAAAAGATGACCAATGAGCCGTTCTCTCCACAGATCTGCATAAGGGTAAGCGAAGTAAGGAGTTCCTTTCTCTGTGAAAGAGCGATCCAGCTCCCAGTCCATAGCTATTCGATCGTCGGCTTTTAGTATATTATCGTTGACAGCCGCACTGCCGTCGGGGGCAGGAACACCATCATCTATAACGGGGCCGATGCCCTGCTGCATCGTTACAATCGTATGCAAGATGTCGACGGACCAGCGATCAATCTGGCCTTGACCATACTTGAATTGCAGCAATACAGCTCCGGCTTCCGCTCCTTGGGCTGTGCCCGAGCGCAAACTGCCCGTCGCTTGCCTTAATCCCGCATTATCCGGGTTAATGCTCCATGGTCTGGCTTTTAGACAGCGCAGTGCATGCCAGTTGCTTGTACCGATCTCGCCTTCCAACACGGCGTAACCGACTGACAGATGCTGGCGCTCTGTGCAGCCTAGTATGCTGGCCATTCCATTTAGACCGGCATAGCTGATCAAATGTCCGCCTTGATCCACATAATCGAGCAATTGCTGCCTCGTGTTCTTATCTTCATCCGTCAGCGCAGCAACCAAAATATCCGGCTTAATCTCCGCTATTTGTTCAGGGTGATCGATCCGCACGTATGGCATGCCGACATGAGATAATATTTCTTTTATATAATTCCCGAAAACATTCAAGCCGTATTTCCTATGTTTTTCTGCAGTTTGTTGATCGATCAATATGCCAACGACAGCTGTTCTCATCTGTGTGATCTCCTTTATAAATGATAGTATAAAGCTACTTTGCGCACGCCTCTGATCATATCCTCTATGTCCTCATCCGTATAAAACTCATTAACAGGCATTCTCACTGCTGTCTCCAGAATTTGCTCCGCAATCGGACAGCTTCCTGGCTCATAGCTTGTATCAGTCATGTCAAAAGGGTAACTGCTTCCCAGATATGCTTGTTTTTGTTGAAAAAGAGGCTGAAGATACAAAGGTTTGGCTATATATCCTTCGCCGCAAGGCACTCCTTCCGCAATCAAAGCTTCGCAAAACTCGCTTCTAGTACAAGACAGTTCATCAAGCTTCAGGCGCATCATATAGAACCAATAGCTGCATTCTGCATCGGCTTCCACATGATGAACGGAAATTCCTTTGAGCCCTTTGAGTCCTTCGCTAATTCTGTCGCCTAGCGTTCTGCGCCGCTGGCAGATTGACTCTAGTTTGTCTAACTGGGCAATTCCTACAGCCCCTTGCAGTTCCGTCATCCTGTAGTTGGGAGCCAGGCTTTGAATATCTTTAATCACAACATTGTCGAATCGATGGTAATTTTTATCCGCAAATGCATGTGTGCGATAGAAATCCATCTCATCATCCGAATTGATGGTCACCATGCCGCCATCTCCGGTCGAAATATGTTTGAAATCATTCGTACTGAAACAGCCATAATCCCCGATGGTCCCTACATATCTGCCTTTATATTTCGCTTGATAAGATTGAGCGCAATCTTCTATGACGATTAAATTATGTTTGCGTGCAATCGCCATAATCGCATCCATGTCGCATGGATTGCCGGCAAGATGAACGACTACAATTGCTTTAGTGCGAGACGTGATGCACGCTTCGACCGATATGGGATCCATATTATAAGTATGAGGGTTCAGGTCGGCAAAAACCGGAATCGCATTTTGATATAAAATTCCAATCAATGTCCCCATGTCCGAAATCGGGCTTGTAATTACTTCATCGCCGACGCTGACTCCGGCAGTACCCAGAGCGATATGGATTGCGGCTGTCCCAGAAGAAGCAGCTACACTATAGCGAACATCGTGCATTTCATTAAATTTATCCAAAAAACGTTTAACCTTGCCTCCCAAATGGTAGAACAGTGTGCCTTGTTCTAATGCTTCAGTCAATTCCTTCAGCTCTTCCTGACCAAAACGCTGTCCTGTGCCGAACGGAGTTTGCTTCGTCTTTGTGCCCCCATGAATTGCAAGCTGCTCCTTTGTCCCATCCACGTTACTCAAATTACACACGACTCCTTTCTCCATCTCCGAATTTCACTTCTCGTTTCACCCTTCACTTCATTTACACTACGCGCTGTATCCACAACGCAATAACCTCACAGTTCACATTCAGGTCATTGCCTTGCACTTCTACCTTAGCCTGAACAGGAGCTGGACAGTAGTCTCAAAATGGATGAATTTATTCAAATATCACGTTCAAAAATAGCGAAAAACTCAAAAAAGAGAGCCGGATTAAGGCTCCCTTAGCAAGGATTGGACATTAGCCGATAACAAAAAAAAGCGCCCTGTCATTGTCATGACACGGACGCTCTGCATCGTTTACATTAGAATGCTAGTTAAAATTAGCATGACGATAAAATAAGCACCTACGCTGCTTACAATGTACAAAGCAGAAGACTCTTCCTTCACTTTATACATTTGGAACGCAGCTTGAACGGAAAAAATCATAGTTGAAATCAATGTAATTAGAAATATAGCCAACGCCAGCTTGATGGTCATAAACGCAAGTATGCCGGCAACAATAAATCCGACACCGGACAAATATTGCATTGCGCCCAGCTTCGTAATAAGCGCCTGAATCGATTGGCTCTCTTGCCCCTTCCACAGGCTAATGAGCCATAGCGAGAAGAACAGAGAAAGCAGCGATAAAATACCAAGCAAAATCATTTTGCCTATAAAAACACCTGTTCCCGATCCTACTCCTGTTAAGGCCGCAAGCGGATTGAAAAATATACCTTTCAAATAGCTGCTGACCGCCAATACTAACACGATGTAACCGACAAGCGATGCGCCCATACCGATTAATCCGTAAAGGAAGTCTTTTTTTCCATCCAGCTTCAAGGCTTCAAAAGGATTTTTGAGCAATTTAATAATTAATTGGATATCAACAGCAGCAGCTGGCTTATTATTATTGTTGTTATTATTAAGTATAACTAGATTCTCATCTTGAAACTGCTCACTCATACACTCTCCTCCTCATACAATTATTTTTGCTCTTCCGTGTAGCCTATAGAAGTATCAATTGCAATTGTACGGAGCTTAGCATCCCAATCCACGCCAAAATCTAGCGCGCTTGCTATATCTCTAAGTTTAAAGTAATTATTGCCGTCAATTTTGTAAGCAACCAGCTCTAGCTCTGCGCCGTCAAGATAAATCTTCGATTTCGTAGGCGCGGCTTTTTTCGCAGTCGGATTTTTGGTCGTTGCCAGCTCATTGCCGACTTTCGTATATGCTTTGCCTGACAGAAGCTCAATAGCATTGTTCTCGCTGTCCCAAGTTACTTCAAATTGCTTCTGAGAGCCATTGATTGCAGCTGCCAGATCACGCAGCTTGAAGTAGTTGTTCCCTTCGATGCTGTAAGCGTCAAACGCAACCTGCTCGCCATTAATAACGACCTTGGAGGAGGTCGGATTAGCAGCCTTTTCCTTCACTGCTTCCGCTGGCGTTTCGAATACAAAATTAAGATCGTATACGTCAAACACTACTTCATTATTTTTATCGAAAACATAGAATCCAAAAAAGAAAATATCATCTTCTAAAACATCCAGACCCTCTTTATTAAAATAAGACGGGCTAAAAATAGCACTGCCATCGCTGAATTTAGTTTGATAGGTTTCAAGAATTCCCGCGTTAAAGCCCTCAGGGTGAGACTCCAGCGTGTACGCCTGCTTGTCATCTGTTATTACTTCAAACAGCTGGTACGTGCCATTTGCGCTTTTCTTTGGCTTTTCAACAACGATTACATCGTACTCATATGCCTCGCCATCTTCATCATATATTTCGTAAGTTGCCTGTTCAATAAAGCCTGGAACAACTATTTGATAGCCTGTCTCTTCGTTAATCAGGTTGAATACCTCGCCTTTAAGCTTTGCTGCACTTACAGGCACTGCTGCTAATCCCATAACTAGAATGGCAGCTAAAAACATCGTAATAAATTGCTTGGTCTTCTTCATCGTTTCCTCCTAAAATGTTCTGTTATCTACTATGTATGTCGAACTCCACCTACATATTACCCCAAAATCTAGCAAGTTTCTATCCTAACTTTTGGATTTTTTAAAAAAAGTACTAGTTTTGAGCCTAAATTTCAAGGATAAACGGCTTCGCCGTCCTTTGGACAGGCGCGTTTACCGATGAAATATAAGTATAGATATAAGGTTACAAAAACTTATACTTTCTTATACTCCAAAAAAACAGCCCCGCTGAGGGACTGTTTTCGCTCTATTCGCTTTATACCAATTTTATGCCATTACCTTGCACATATCATTCGTGAACTGTACCGGATCCTGCAGCGGCAAGCCTTCGATAAGAAGCGCCTGATTGTAAAGCAGGCTTGTATACAAATTGAATTTATCCTTGTCGGATTCAAAAACCTTTTTAAGCGTTTGGAACACGTCATGATTCACGTTGATTTCCAAAACCTTTTCCGCCTTCACATTTGGATTGTCAGGCATTGCGCTTAAAATTTTCTCCATCTCAATTGTCACTTCGCCATCTGCAGTCAAGCAGACCGGATGGGAACGCAGACGCTTCGATACGCGGACGCTTTTTACTTTATCGCCAAGCAGGCTGGCCATTTGCTCGAATAATTCCTTATTTTCTTCATTGGCTTTCTCCGTAGCTTCATCCTGCTTTTCTTCCTCGATGCCAAGATCGCCGCCGGAAACCGATCTGAATTCCTTTTCTTTATAGGAAGCAATCATCTTTATCGCAAATTCATCGATATCCTCTGTGAAATAAAGAATTTCATAGCCCTTTTCAGCAACCAGCTCTGTTTGAGGCAAGCGGGCAATACGCTCATGAGACGGACCGGACGCGTAGTAAATATATTTCTGATCTTCAGGCATGCGCTCTACATACTCAGCCAGCGTAACAAGCTTCTCTTCCTTGGAGGAATAAAACATAAGCAAATCTTGCAGCTCTTCCTTATTGGCGCCATAGTCGCTGTAAACACCGTACTTCAGCTGGCGGCCGAAGGACTCGTAAAATTTCTCATACTGCTCTCTTTCATCCTTAACCATCGATTGCAGCGTGCTTTTGATCCGATTTTTAATGTTTTTGGCAATTTGCTTAAGCTGACGGTCATGCTGCAGCAGCTCGCGAGAAATATTTAGCGACAAGTCTTCAGAATCTACCATGCCCTTCACAAAGCTGAAGTAGTCCGGCAGAAGATCACCGCATTTGTCCATAATAAGTACGCCATTGGAGTAAAGCTCCAAGCCCTTCTCATATTCCTTCGAATAGAAATCAAATGGAATACGCTCGGGAATAAAAAGAATTGAGCGATAAACGACCGCACCGTCTGCGCTGATATGAATATGTTTAAGCGGCTGATCGAAGCCATAACGCTTTTCATTATAGAAATTCGTATAGTCCTCATCTGTCAGCTCGTTGCGGTTTCTGCGCCAGATCGGCACCATGCTGTTAAGCGTCTGCTCCTCTGTATATTCCTCAAACTCATTTTCCGCGCCTTCCTTTGGACGGCTGCTCGTCATATCCATCTTAATCGGATACTTAATAAAGTCAGAATACTTTTTCACAATCGCGCGAATACGGTATTGCTCCAAATATTCATCGTAATTGTCGTCCTCAGTATTTTGCTTAATCTTCATGATAATGTCTGTGCCGACGCTTTCTTTGGTCGCCTCTGTAATCGTGTAGCCTTCCGCGCCGCTTGATTCCCACATATAAGCTTTGTCGCTGCCCAATGCGCGGCTAATGACCTTCACCGATTCTGCTACCATAAAAGAAGAGTAGAAGCCAACGCCAAACTGGCCGATAATATCGTGGCCGTCCTTCAGCTCCGTTTCCTTCTTAAACGCCAAAGAGCCGCTCTTCGCGATAACGCCCAGGTTGTTTTCCAGCTCCTCTGCTGTCATGCCTATACCGGTATCGCTAATCGTTAGCGTACGATTATTTTTATCAATCGATAGCTTAATAAAATAATTATCCTTGTCGAAAACAAGGCTGTCGTCAGTCAGAGCTTTATAATAAATTTTGTCAATCGCATCACTGGAGTTAGAAATAAGCTCTCTTAGAAAAATTTCCTGCTGTGTGTAAATAGAGTTAATCATCATCTCTAACAAACGCTTGGATTCTGCTTGGAATTGTTTTACTTCCACTGCTAACTCTCCCCCTCATTCAATAACAGGCATCGCTGCTTGCGAATGCGCTTTATACTATATTAGCACTCTTGATACTTGAGTGCCAATTATACATTTTATATATCATCCATCAATTGGATTGTCAATATACTAACTAAAATTATTATAGGTATAAAGTCCTTAGATCTGCTAGTGTTAACCAAAACCGTTTCCATCTCCAGCAGATTTTTGCATTGTCTACATTCAAGCCCATTTCAGCATGACAGCTGGGATTCGTTAATCCTCTCAAATAATTGTAACAGTATGCCACAAACCAAAAGATAGGTCCTAAGAACTATATTCATCATAAAATAAAAAACCGATAATTATTCCATCTTAAACAACAGGAGCATGATGCATATGGGGCTAAAGAACATCAAAATTGGCGGTAAGCTGGTCATACTAATTGTATTTTCAATCATTATTTTCGGAGTGATTGGCATCACAGGCTTTAATTTCATGAAAACGATGATCAAAAATTCCGAAAGCGTTTTTATCGACGCCCTTCAGCCGATCAAGTGGCAAGATCAAATCCGCATCAACAATCAAATGATGGATGGCCACATTTTGGAAATGCTCTTAATACAAAACGATGAAGTGAAGCAGCAGGTAAACAGTGATATTAATCGTATTTTTTCGGAAAACGAAACGTTATCTCTAAAACTGGCAGCCAGCCTGTTATCAGAGGAAGAGAGGAAAAGATTTTTACTCTATGATGAAGCGTATAAACTATACATAGAGGATCTAAAGCAGCTGCAAGAGCTTGCTTTTACTGATTCTTCCAAAGGCTATGATTATTATTGGCATGAGGTGAAAGACAAGAAAGATAAAGCCAATGCCATATTAAAAGAAACCGGAGACTATTTGGAAGCCTATGCGGTAAACCTTGAAGCGAGTATTGATAGCAACTATAAATCCAGCAGAATGATCATTATCTTCATTATTTGCTTGTCTATCGCAGCAGAAGCCGTAATTGGGTTTATTATATACCGCATGATCGTTTCTCCGTTAAAGGAAATCCAGAGCTTGATGAGCAAGGCTGAGCAAGGGGATCTTACCGTAAGCGGCAGCTATAAATCAAAGGATGAGATCGGCCAGTTGACTGCCTCGTTCAACAATATGATGAAAGGTCAGCAAAGGCTTATGCTTAATATTAGCGAGACGTCTACGCAGCTTGCAGCCTCCTCCGAGCAGCTCCGCGCAGGTGCTGAACAATCAGGACAAGCAAGCGAGCAAATTGCTCATACGATTCAGGAGGTTGCCGAAGGAGCAGAGCGTCAGGTTGCAGCAGCTGCAGAAAGCAAAAGAGTCGTAGAGGATATGATTACAAGCATTCGCGCGATTACGTCAAATACACAGGAGCTGTCCGAAAGTGCAAATCTGGCATCTGAGGTTGCTTACGAAGGCAATGATTCTCTGCAAGCAACAATTGAGCAAATGAACTCTATCAACCTCTCTGTTACGCAGCTTGCCGAAGCAGTAAAAGCATTAGGCGAACGGTCACAAGAAATAGGCAATATTACAGAAGCTATTACTGAAATATCTTCACAAACAAATCTGCTTGCCTTGAATGCTGCAATCGAAGCGGCCAGAGCGGGAGAGCACGGACGCGGGTTTGCCGTAGTAGCTGCTGAGGTACGGAAGCTTGCGGAACGCTCCGCTCAATCAGCTAATCATATAGCCGAGCTGATAGCCTTTATTCAAAAAGAAACCGTTCAAGCCGTGCAAACGATGGAGCAAACAAGCCATGAGGTTACCGGGGGCATCAATATCGCTCATCAAGCCGGCGAATCCTTTACACAAATCATTAAATCAGTTGAGATGGTATTCCAGCAAATTCAAGAGGTTTCAGCATCCTCACAGCAGCTGTCAGCTGGCTCGGAGCAGGTGCTGCGCTCAGAAATCCGACTTTCTGAAATTGCCCATGAAGCCGCATCAGGCACGCAAAGCATTGCTGCCGCTACCGAGGAGCAGCTGGCGTCCATGCATGAAATGACGGCATCCTCCAATTCACTTGCCCATATGGCAGCAAATATGCAAAAGCAGATTCATGCCTTCAAGCTCTAAGCATGCTGCAATAATTGTCCTTCGTTAACAAATGCTCTCTGACTGCCATTGTTTTAATAAACAGTGACAGTCAGAGAGCATTTTTGTTCTATTTTATGCATGCGGCATTATTAGCCTTTAATTGCTCCAATCATAACGCCCTTCACAAAATACTTTTGCAGGAATGGATACAGACATAATATTGGAATAGTCGCTACAATTATTGTAGCGTATTTTATGGACTCGCCAATTGGCATTTTATCTCCGCCGCCGACTCCCGTTGTCATCGAATCGGTGCTATTCGTAATCAAGATTTCTCTTAATATTAATTGCAGCGGGAACAAATCGCGCGTGCGCAAATAGATCAGTGCATTAAACCATGAATTCCAGTGCGCGACACCGTAAAACAAAATCATTACGGCTACAACGGGCATGGACAGCGGCAGCACAACCCGGAAAAGAACGGTAAAATCGTTGGCGCCGTCCAGCTTTGCCGATTCCTCTAAGCTAACTGGAACCCCCTGAAACGATGTTCTCATAATAATCAAATTGTAGGCGCTCATAGCGCTCGGAATGATTAACGCTAAACGGTTATCCACCAATCCCAAATTTTCAATAAGCAAATAGGTTGGAATAAGACCGCCGCTAAAAAACATCGTGAACACAATCATAAACATAACCGGGTTTTTCCACATCACATTTTGCCTGGAAAGCGCATATGCGCCAAGCGAGGTCATTAATATATTCAGCGCTGTGCCTGCAACGACGTACAGCAGCGTATTTCCATAGCCTATAAGAATGGAAGGATACTTGAACACATGCACATAGGAATTAAAATTAAGTCCTTCCGGATACCAAATAAGTCCTCTAACCTTTACCAGCCATGCCGGATCGCTTAATGAAGCGAATAAAACATAGATGAATGGGTAGAGCGTAACTAGCGACAGCAAGGATAGTAATATAAAGTTTAAGCCGTCAAACAGCAGCTCGCCAACACTCCGCTTTGCCATATGCATCCCCCTCCCTCACCATAGCTTCGTTTCGCTGGTACGTTTGCTTATGGCATTTGCAAGTACCAATAGGGTGAAATTAATAATAGAGTTGAACAATCCGATCGCTGTGCTATAGCTGAAATCAGATTCCAATATCCCTTTGCGATAAACGAAGGTTCCTATTACATCCGCTGTTTCATAGGTTGTACTATTGTATAGCAGCAATATTTTCTCCGTGCCGACAACCATAAAGTTACCGATTTGCAAGATGAGAAGAATAATAATGGTAGAAGAAATACCCGGAAGTGTAATATGAAATACTTGCTTCCAGCGGCTTGCTCCATCTACCTTCGCTGCCTCGTACAAAGAAGGGTCAATTGAGGACATTGCTGACAAATAAATAATGGAGCCCCATCCCACACCTTGCCATATGTTAGATCCAACATATAATGTGCGGAACCAGCCGCTCTCCGATAAAAACGCAATCGGTTCAAAGCCGAACCAGGCAATTACATGGTTAATCAATCCGTCACGGGATAAAAAATCAACCATCATACCAGAAACAACTACAATAGATATAAAATGCGGCATATACGTAATCGTCTGCACAGCCCGCTTGAACATCACATTCCGTACCTCATTGAGCAGCAAGGCAAGCAGAATCGATGCCGGAAAGCTAAATAATAAATCATATAAACTCATTAAAATCGTATTTCGCAGCAATCTCCAAAAATAATAGCTGTTAAAAAAGCTTTCGAAATGCTTAAACCCTACCCAAGGACTATTCCATAAACCCAATCCTGGAGAAAAATCTTTAAACGCTATTTGTACGCCATATATCGGCAAGTAATGAAACACAATGTAGTAGGCGACTACTGGAAGCAGCATCATATACACATATTTGTTAAGCTTGAAATCTTTTATAACACGATACCGAAAGGTGCTTTTATTGACAGGCGCTTGACGGAGAGCCGTCTCTTCCTTCAAGGGTGCGGACATATTATCAGCCCTCCTCTAATTTGATTGCCAGTGCCGTTCCCGGTACATGGGGGCTGCAGCGGCAGCCTCCATGCACCAAACGATGCGCGGCAGATTAACGATTGTTGAAGCGGTCAAGCGCCGCTTGCCTTGCTTTGATAGCTTCCTCGATGCCCATACTCTTCATCGTTGCAACATATTTGTCAAAGTTGTCTAGCGATTCAGCTCCCATAATAAATTTGGTCGTCATTTCATCGCGGTAAGTTTTAACATCATTCATAATGGAAGCGCTCTTCGAGCTCTCCTCCGCAGTTAGCGAAACTGGCGGCATCAGCTTGGAATGATCAGCCTGCATCCAGTTTTTCTGTGCTTCGCGCTGCTGTTCCAATACATAATACTGCTCAATATAACGTTTATCCTGAAGTATTGGACCGCTCCAGCTTGCAATAAAATATTGCGCCATTGCTTGCGTTATCGGCAGATCGTCAGGGTTTTTCATAATCTTGTCTGTATAAGTCGGGTAACCGTCCTTCATCTCGTAGCTTTCGCCTTCAATACCAAAGTTAAATAGCATATGTCCTTCTTCGCCATATTTATAATCGAGCCATTTTACAATTTGCTCTGGATTACTGGCGCTGGAAGAAATAGCAGCTCCAATCCCGCTAAACGGGAAGGTATACTGACCTAGAGCTTTTCCGCCTGCTTCAAGAACAGGATATGTCGTGCCTGCAATTTCGAAGCTCGGATCCTCCTTCATCAGTTCGGTGTAACGTCCGATCCCGCTGCCTGCATAAGCCGTAAAGGAGCCAAGCTGATTGCCTGTTACTTTAGCATCCTTCAGCTTTCCGTCCTGGGTCATATAATCTTTATCGAGCAGGCCTTCCTTGTACCATCTTGCCATCAGCGTAAGGTATTCTTTGTATTCAGGCTGGATTGGGCCGTATTTCACAGTGCCGTTTTCATGGTAGAAATCCCCGGTAATGCCCCAAGCGCCAATAAATGCATGGTTTTCATCTGTTTCAGGCGATGGAGTTATAGTAAAGGAGTAAGGAATTTCATCCTTTTGAGAATTGCCATTCGGATCTCCATCGCGGAATGCCGTCAGCACATTTTCCCAATCAGCAATCGTCACAGGCAGCGGAAGATCTAGCTTATCCAGCCAATCCTTGCGAATAATTGGACCGTTAACACTTGAAAGCTGAGGATCTCCAAGCAGAAACGGCATCACATAAATGTTACCTTCATCAGTAGTAACCAGCTTTTTAAAATCTGGATTATCATTTAATATTTTTGTTAAATTTGGAGCATGCTCTTCAATCAGCTCATTCAAACGTATAATGCGGTTTTCTTTAATTAAGCTGTCTGGCCCTTTGGCTATCGTATTCCAGTTGAATTCAATAACATCAGGCAGCTTGCCGGAAGCAATCATTAGATTGAACTGATCCCTTTCCTGACCTGTAGGGGGATGCTGAAATTCAACCTTCGTCCCTGTAATTTTCTCAAGCTCCTTGTATGCGGCTATTTCATTGAAGCTTTTCATCGTCGCAGCAGCGTTTCCGTTTAAAGACACCCAGTAAGTAACAGACTTCGGATACTCAACCTCGGCTTTTGGCGTATCGGTTTGCTGAGCATTAGATGGAACGGATGAACTGCTTGCTTCAGGCGATGCAGCCGGCTTTCCTCCGCCCGAGCAGCCTGCAGCTATAGCAGCCATCAACAGGCAAGCGATTGCAATAATTGTTACTTTATTCATCTTTTGTGTCATCCTTTTTGACCCTCCTGCTTAATTATTATTGTTGCGGCGTGTTATCCGCTGATTGAATTATAGATGGCAACGCTTCCTGCTGCCTATATTCTATTGCTTTGGGAATAAACTGATCTTCGTTTTTAAGACCAACTGTTTTTTTCTATAATAAATCACTTTTAACTTGATAACATTATAATTTCCGCGGCCTATCAGACAAACCTTATCGATATAACCAACCGTTTTTATAAGCATAAACAATTATTAAGATTAGCCCATTTTCACCAGAATAAGGATTGATGTACAACATTCAATTGTGTTAGACTGGCACTCTAAAGGATAGAAACTTTAGGGGGTTGGATAAAAGATGCACCGTCGAAAAAAAGTTTTCCTAACTCTATGGTTATCCTACATAGCCATTCTCATCATTCCTGTAGCGATTGCCGCTGCCATGTACAGCAGCATGAGCAGCACGATGGTCGATAATGCTAACCGTTCCAATCTGGCCATGCTTGAGCAGATCAAGCAAATGAACGACAGCCAGATGCAGGAAATCGACAGGCTTATAATGCAGATCGCATCGCATCCCAAGCTCCAAACGCTATGGAGCCTGCCTGACAGCGAACGGTATATTCAGTACTACGAAGCTGTAAGCGCTTTAAAAAACATTAATAACGGCAACACGTTTGTTCATAATTTTTATATCCATTTGCGCAATCAGGATATGATTATATCGCCAACGTTAAAAACAGATATAAAAACATATTTTCGGATTATTTATCCTTTCAAAAATAAATCGGTGGAGCAAATTAAAGAGCAATATTTGACGGGCTACCACTTCAAAACCTATTGGCCGGCTATCAGCATCGGAGAGCCTGCCCAAAATGTCATTACAACAACGGTTTCGTTGCCGCTTGGAGAGAAGGAAAAGACAGCTGCTACGCTTGTACTTATGATCGATGAGGAAAAAATATTTAATATGCTGCGGCAAATTGAGTGGGCGAATAGCAGCTTATTGTATATTTTGGATGAAACAGGCCAAATGCTTACTTCCACCTCCGGCATAAATGAGCTGCCTCAAGAGCTAAGCGAAATAACTTTGGGCGCAAGCCACTATCAATCTTTTCAATTAAACGGGAAGCAGATGATGCTGTCTTATACAAAAGGGGAAAACGGGTGGCAGTATATGTCGCTTATTCCGAAGCAGCTTGTATTGAAAAAAGTAAACGAAACTAGAAGCTGGGCGCTTTGGCTGCTTGCTGTTACCTTTGTCGTCGGTTCAGCTGCTGCATACTGGATGGCTTATCGCAGCTACAGCCCGATCCGCAATATGGTGCTGACGCTTTTGAATGGCAAATCAGCGCCCGCTGCTTCAATGGGCAATGAATACGAATTTATCCAGTCCTCGATCCAACAAAATTTAGCTGAAGGAAAACAGCTGAAGCAAATGATTGACGGGCATGCGCCTGTAGTGAAGGCTTATTTTTTAATGCGTCTATTGAAGGGGCAGGCGGAGCCTGATTTATCGCCAGAAAGCTCCTTGGATTTCATGGGGCTGCAGCTGCAGCATGACTATGTATTTGTGCTAATCGTAGAAGTAAATGACTGCAGTGCTTTTATTAAAATGGATAATGAGCAGGAATGGGCGCTCGTGCGCTTTATTCTGTTCAATCTAAGCAGTGAAATGGCAGGACATAACGGATATGCCGTAGAGACAGAGCGCAATCAGCTGGCATTAATTTTTAATGTGAGCGATGCCTCCCAATCATCGCAAGCCTACAGGGAGCAGTTTATTCATAGCTTTAAGCAGGAAATTGAAGGGCGCTTCAAAATAAAAATAACGATTGCCTCCAGCTCGATCCGGCAAGGCATTTCCGAGATTGGAGGATGCTATCAGGAGGCGCTGAACGCACTCGATTATCAGATTGTTCGCGGCATCAGCTCTATCCTTTATTTTGAGGAAATGAAGGAGTCGGGCCTGACCTATTTCCATTATCCGCAGGAAGACGAAGGCAAGCTGCTGAACTGTCTGAAGAGCGGCGACTTTGCAGGGGCAGAGCAGCTGCTGGACCAATTGTACCGGCATAATTTCACCAGCAACAAAATTTCGCCTGAAATGGGGAAAGGACTTTTCTTCGGTTTGCTTGGCACTGTGATGAAGCTTTCCAACTCTTTAAAATTAGATAATCAGCAGCTCTTCCAGCATACGAGCGAAACAGTGAAGTTTATAGGCAGCAGTCTATCCTCAGAAGAAATGCTGGAGCAGATCAAGCAGCTTTGCCGGCTTATATGCAGCAGCATTGAAGAAGCAAAATCGCAGACCACGAATAAGCTCAATGATCAAATATTGGAGTATATATTGCAGCAAAGCTCTGATAACGGACTTAGCCTAACTTCGATTGCTGATCAGTTTGCGATGACGCCGCAATACTTGTCCAGCTTTTTCAAAAAGCATAACAATATGAATATAACTGATTTTATCGTCGGCATTCGTGTCAAAAAAGCCAAGTCGCTGCTGGAAGCTACAGGCTTGACTGTACAGCAGGTAGCGGAGAAGGTGGGCTACGCCACCGATATCGGATTTATTCGCGTGTTCAAAAAGCTGGAAGGCGTCACGCCTGGCAAGTTCCGTGAAATAGCACTCAGCAAAGATCAGTTATCATCGTAGAATACGTAAGGATAAACGGCTCCGCTGTCCTTTGGAAAGGCGCGTTTACCGCTAAAATATAAGAACCGGTATAAGAATACAAAAACATATCCATCCTTATATTGTAAGAAAAAACCTGCCTGAATCCCTTAACGGGCGCAGGCAGGCTTTTCCTATAGGTTATGAAATCTACTCAGCGGCTTCCTCTTCGGCAGCCTCCTCCGCTACTCGTGGTGCGGTTACTGACAATAAGTATTCATTAGCCGATGATACAAGAGCTACTCCTTCCGGCAGCTTAATATCGCCGCCTTGCAGTGTTGCACCAATATCAAAATCGCTAATATCAATCGTAATGGTTGTTGGCAGATTAGCTGGCAAAGCCTGAACCTCTATAAAATTGCTGTCCATTTGAATAATGCCGCCTTGCTTCGTCCCTTTAGCCGTGCCTGTAAACTGAATAGGAATTTTCGTACGCACTTCCTCGTCTTGCTTCACCCTTAAAAAATCAGCATGGATGTAATCCTGCGAAATCGGGTCTTTCTGTACATGCTCCAATAATACAGGGATTTTCTCCGCGTCACCAAGCTGAAGCTGAACTACACCTGCTCCGCCGCCTTTAGCCCACTGATGAAATTCCTTGCGAGATATATGAATCATAGCATTGTCCATACCTGAGCCAAAGATAATACCTGGTAAGCGTCCTTGTTTGCGCAATTGCTTTAATCCTGAACGATTCAAGTGCTGTCGTTGTTCCGCATGAATGGAAATACTCATTTTGTTTAGCTCCTTTAAAAAAATTATTGTGCCCCCAAAACCCATCGCCTGCTTCCGACTACTGATTTTGCCCCCACCCGCGGGGGTAAGCTGAGCACCATGACATCACCTCCAAGCTTGTAGAAAAATAAAAAAATAGATAGTAAGGCACCTCGTCTGTGTGACGAAATGCCTTGTTATCTATTACCTTAACATATTCAATTAATGGTGTCGAATTTAACGGCCAGCAGTCAGATTGTGCAAGGCTAATCCGTTACATTGTAATTTCTACCTTGTAAATACGGTCATCGTTAGCGATTGGAATTTTTGCACCTTCTTTTTTCTCGTCATCGCTAATCGCAATTTGCTGCCCGTTGATCTTCAGCAAGCTTACACCATTCGTTCGCTGCTCAGGATTTCTAACCTCAATATGATACTCAGCTTCACCTGCGCGGTATTGAATCGAATAGCCCGGCCAGTCGGACGGAATGCTTGGACGAATATACAAGTAGTTGCCACGCTTTCTAAGCCCGATAATCCACTCGACGCCGGCCTGATACATCCAGCCCGAAGCGCCGGTATACCAGGTCCAGCCGGCATGGCCTTTATTCGGATCCTCGGAATATACATCGGCAGCCATGACATAAGGCTCGCCTGCATATATTTTTGCCTCCTGCGCCGACTTGGCATGATTGATCGGATTAAGCAAATTGAACAGCTCAAACCCTTTACCGCCCTGCTCCAGCTTGCTCCAGGCGAGGATGCTCCAAATAACTCCATGCGTATATTGTGCGCCATTTTCTCTAATACCTGGCGGATAGCCTTGAATGTAGCCCGGGCTCGGGTTCGTTTCATCAAACGGCGGCGTTAATATGCGCGCAAGCTGCAGGCTGCGATCGACCAGCTCCTGGTCAAAGGATTGCATCGCCTGCTCCGCCTTCTCCTCGCTTGCCATGCCAGAAATTACTGACCACGATTGAGCGATAGCATCAATGCGGCACTCGGCATGCTCAATCGTTCCTAGCCATTGTCCAGAATCGGTAAAGGCTCTTCTAAACCACTTGCCATCCCATGCCTCATTGTTCAACGCCGCTACAAGCCGCTCATAGCATTGCGCATAACGCTGCGCTCTTCCCTCATCACCGTATTTCTTGCTAATTTCGCTGAAAGCAGGCAGCAGGCCGCCTAGAAACCAGCCCAGCCATACACTTTCTCCTCTTCCTTCAGGACCGATCATGCTCATGCCATCGTTCCAGTCGCCGATGCCGATAAGCGGCAACCCATGCTCCCCTACCGGCAAGCTGCGGTCGATCGCCCGGAAGCAGTGCTCGGCTATTGAGCCGACCTGCTCGGAACGCACCGTTTCCTCGTAACGCTCATGCTCGTCTGGTCCAAGCGGCGCGCTGTGCAGATACGGAGCTGTCAAATCCAATATTGAATCATCTCCGGTCTGGTCAATATAGCGGAGCACGGCATATGGCAGCCAGAGCAAATCGTCTGAGAAGCGGGTGCGTATGCCCCGCTGTGTTTCCTCATGCCACCAATGCTGCACATCTCCCTCTTCATATTGATGCTCTGCATGCAATAAAATTTGCGCCTTCGTCCGGCTGGGCTCGAAGTGCAGCAAGGCAAGCGAGTCCTGCAGCTGATCGCGATAGCCGTAAGCGCCGCCCGCTTGATAAAAAGCGGTTCTGGCCCATAGCCGGCATGCAATTGTTTGATACATTAGCCAGTGATTGATCATAATATCCAGTTCTTGGCTTGGAGTCGAAACCGATATCGTCCCTTTGATATTGTTCCAATAAGCAAGCACAGCCTCATACTGCTCGCGGCAAACATCCGAGTCACGATAGCGTATCGCCAGTTGCGAGGCGGACTGCCCGGAATCGGTGCAGCCCAGCAAAATATATACGTCTCTTTCCTCTCCTGGCTGCAGGCTCAGCTTCAATTGCATCGCACCGCAGCTGTTGGACAAAGCTCCAACCGTTCCAGAAAGCTGCTTGCGCCTCATGCCATCCGGCTGATCGACCGAGCCGGCTTGCCCGATAAATTCAAAACGGTCGGCTGTCCATGACAGGTCCTCGCCTTCCTCGCTGTTCATATTGCGTCTCTTGGCTGCAATAGTAAGGAAAGCATGCGCGTCGCGGAAGTTTTCCTGATAGGTGTTGTGGGCGATTAATGAATGACTGCTCTCATCATATTGTGTAATGACCATAGCTGCCTGATCTTCCCGATGTACACCGAGCACCCATTCAACGTAATAAGTTACTGAAAGCTCACGCACGTCTTCAGTCGTATTTATCAAACGCAGCTTCATCACTTTCACAGGATCCTTCAGCGGGACAAAAACAGTCGCTTGCTGGACGATGCCGTAACAGCTGCGCTCGAATCTCGAATAACCCTGTCCATGAATGGCAAGCGCCTCCGCATCCTCAAGCTCAAGCCGGCTCGGCACAGGCTGCCAGACCTCGCCGCTAAGCTCATCCCGTATATAACAAGCCTCACCTGCAGGATCAAGAGCAGGGTCGTTCGACCATGGCGTAAGCTTACATTCCCGGCTGTTGCTCCACCATGTGTACCCAGTAAACATTTCTGATATAATACAGCCGAACTGCGGGTTGCTCAGCACGTTAATCCATGGGGCAGGCAGCGGCTGATTTCTTCTTACTTTAATGCGATACTCGCTTCCATCAGCTGAGAAGCTGCCATAGCCATTATCGAACAAGCCGCTTTCCTCCAAGCCCTTCAGCTCCATCGTTGCATGCTGGTAGCGATTCGGCTGGGCAGCAACAGACAGCAGCCCGGAGCCGGCAGGCTCCTGCTTCTCCAGCGGGACGGTTTGGGCCTGCAGGCTGGGCCCATCTGCATGAACGACAAATCGGGCAGCTGCAAACAACAAATGCTGATCCGCTTGATCTGCAGATGCAGCTGATATCATTCTAAAGCTGCCGTAAGGTCCGTCCAGCCCGCCATAAAGCTGATCGGCCAGCCTGATCAGCTCGTCGCGCAGCTGCTGCTGATAGCCCTCAAGCGATTCATTCCATACTACAGCATCAAATTGCAGACCATTTCTCCATAAATAGACACATCCGGTAAACAGCTTGAGCAGAAACGGCAGCTGGCTTGTATCACTGGCTCGTATAAGCAGAATCGGACGATCGCCCGAAATGCCATGCGCCCATAATCCTTGCTGGCTGCTCTTCAGCGATCGTATCGCTTCCGCCTGCTGCTCCTGCAGTTCTGTCCGATAGCGAATCCGGCTGCCAAGCTGCTGGAAAGCAACAATATCGTGCGGCTTAATATGCAAATGAGCAAGCTCGATCTGGCTGTAGGTCCAGGCAAGCTGCTTCGATCTGGCAATTTGCTGCCGGTCCGATAAGCGGATAGCCAGCTCGACCGCTTGATTGCGGCTGTCCGCTGCGCCTGTAATCATAACAAGCTGGGCTGTTTTGCCTGCTTCAATCCGGATGCGGCGCCGCATGACAAATGCCGGGTCAGCTACCGAGCCTGTTTTGCCGCTTAATCGCTCCGTTATGCCCTTTGGTTGGCGAAGGGAATAGCCGCGTCCTATAAACTGCGCCCGATTCGTTTCATATTCAGCTGCGCCCAGCCCCTCATCTCCGACTACATAAAGCCTGTGGAAAACCCATAGCGGCTTATCGCTTGCTTGACGCGGCCGCTTGTTGGCAAGCAGGCTGCCGGACGCTGCGTCCATTTCCGTCTGAATAAACAATCTCGAGAAAGCAGGATGCGCTTTGTCGGCTTCATGTCCGGCCATTGCTATTTCCATAAACGAGGTAATCTCAAGCACCTTTGCTTCCTGACTTTTATTCGTTAAAGTAAGCTCCCGTATTTCAGCATTCAGCTCTGGCGAAACCGATACATCCAGCATGCTTCCCACATCATCATATTCACTGTAATACAACGTTTTTTCCTGAAAAAATTGAACGCGACTGTTTTCTTGCTCGATTTGACAAGGCTGATACGCAGGTGACCAGAGCTTGCTGCTGCTGGCATTGCGTATATATACAAATACGCCCCACGGATCAAGCACAGCATCCTCACGCCAACGGCTTATATCGAGGCCATTATACTGAATATAGCCGCTGCCGCTATTCGTTACAGCAGTTGTAAAGGAGCCGTTCGACTGAATATTTTGTTCGATCGCATGCTTGCCGTCAGCTTCAAATTGGCGCAAGGGACCTGCTTGTCTATTCCCGATTGCTGCTTTGCTCGACTTAATTGTTAATTCCCGCTTCATTAGAGCTGAGATTGGCGGAATGCGCTCGGTAAGCAGCAGCTCTGCAGCCTGTACGCGCTTGTCTTGATGGAAATAGTCGTACATGGCAACCGGCAAAAGCATATTCGCCAGTGTGAGCATACTCATACCCTGATGATGCGCCATAAAGCTGCGGATCACTTTATATTCACTGCCTCTTGGCAGGCGGCTTGGTGTGAAGTCAATCGCTTCATAAAAGCCATATTGGCCGCGGGCTCCGATAAGCTCCAGCTCTCTTAAATTGTCCATGCCTGCTTCAATCGCATAAGGCAATGCCATGATGGACGCGTATGGCGCCACAACGAGATCCTGCTCCAATCCCCGCTTGAAGCCGAGGCCTGGAACGCCAAAGGCCCGGTATTGATAGTTCATGTTGTAATCGAAGGCATAGTAGCCTGACTCCGATATGCCAAACGGTATGGCATTCTCCCGCGCATAATCGATTTGCCGCTGAATAATGCCTTTATACGTACTGTCCCAAAGCGTATTGGCGTAGGTCCTCATAATAAGCCAAGGCATCATATATTCAAACATCGTCCCCGTCCATGACAGCAAGTAAGTATATCCAGCCGCCTGCTTCACAGAGCGGCCAAGCACGGACCAGTGTGCAACTGAAATTTGGCCAAGCGCAATCGCTACAAAGCTGGCCTGCCGCGCTTCAGAGGCAAGCAAATCGTACAATATCGTATCGCGCTTATCCGTGTCGGCATGATAGCCAAGCACAAATAATTTCGCTTTGTCGTCATACAATTGACGGAAATCAGTAGCGGTAATCAAATGCTCCAATCGATCAATCTGATTGTCCATCCTGTGAATAAATTGCAGCTTCTGCTCTCTTTCCTCAGCTGCTTCAATCGCCTGCAGCTTGTAGCGCTGCTCTGCTAGAAGACGGACTAGCGCTTGCTTGACTGTCATCATACTGGCTACAAAATTTCCTGAATCTACAGTGGAGACATAGGCAGGATGCAATACGCGCAAGCTTTGCGTATCGTACCAGTTAAATAAATGCCCATGCCACTTTTCCAGCTTTTCAACAGTAGTTAACGTTCGTTCCATTCTGTCCAGGAGCTGCTCGGCAGTAATAAAATCGAAATCGCGTGCTGCAACAATTGACGTCAGCAAAAAGCCGATATTGGTTGGCGAAGTGCGATGCGCTACGCCTTTATCCGGTTCGAGCTGTACGTTGTCTGGCGGCAAATAATGATCCTCTTGCCCCGCATATGCCTCATAGAAGGCCCAAATTTCCTTGGCCAGCCGCTTCAGCTCATGCTTTACACCTTCATCCAGCGGCCTGCGTGCCGCTATGACCGGCTGATCCAGCCAGCTGGCGAGCATCGGAGCAACCGCCCATATTAAACAAAGGATGACGGTCAGCCACCTCGCTGATAAAGAAGGCTGAATGATGGCGACTATGACTGCAAGAGCAATCAATGCATAGCCTCCGCCCACAAAAACGAGCGGAAGAGATGCATAGGAGCTTTTTCTCGCACGCTCGACATGCGAGGAGCTGGTCCATTCAAGCAAATGACGCTTGCTTACTATTAAGCGGTATAACGTTTTGCAAATAGCGTGAAGCAGCAATGCCGTTTGAAAAGGCAGCATCACAAATTGCACTGCAGCCTGAAACAAAGCGACGCTCACTCTGCGCAGCTGCTTCTCTTTGTAAATAGAAGGCAGCTGCCTAATTGCAGGCAGCAGCAGCGTAATCGCCAGCACGAGCATCCAGCGCAGCAAAGAGCCCGGCAAAATCGTAACAGCAAGTAATATTAACAGAAAGTAAGCAATAGGCAGCAGACTTCGTCTAAGATTATCGATAAGCTGCCATTTTGTAATGATCGATAAGTCAATGGGCATCAATTCGCCGCGCCGATTGTGGAGCGAAGGAAGCAGCCAGCAAATAAGCTGCCAATCTCCTCTTACCCAGCGATGCAATCGTTTCTGATACGCAACAAAGGTAGACGGATGATCATCAATCAGCTCTACATCGCAAAGAAGACCTGCTCTCAAAAAGCCCCCCTCCAGCAAATCATGGCTAAGCACACGATTATCTGGAATTCGCTCGCACAGCACCTGATAAAACACATCGACATCAAATATGCCTTTCCCTGTAAATATTGCTTCTGACAAAGCATCCTGATAAGGGTCGGACGCAGCGAACACATACGGGTCTATGCCTGGCTCTGATGATAAGAATGCCAGTCTGGAACGCAGTGCGGACGGATGGCTGACGCCAATTCTTGGCTGCAGCACACCATAGCCCTCCACTACCCTTGTGCCGGCCGTATTAAGCCTTGGCCTGTTATAAGGCAAATGAATAGCGCCGATCATTCTCGCTGCAGAGCTGATCGGAAGCTGAGTATCCGCATCTAACGTAATAATATAACGGATAGCTGAATAAACCTTGCTATCTCCAATCTGGTAGAAATAGCTCGTATCCTGGCTGCCTTTGAGCATATCGACAAACTCAACCAGCTTCCCCCGTTTCCGTTCCCAGCCCATATAAATATTTTCGGACTCATTCCACTTCCTTCTTCTTTGTAAAAAATGGAACGTCGTGCCCGTATGGTTATAACGGTCATTCAATTCGTCTATTCGGGCTTTTCCGGTTTCAAGCAGCGCTTGATCCTCAGGCTTCACTTCTTCTCTAGAGTCTGTAAAATCCCCTAGTAAAGCAAAGTGGATATGGCGGTCGCGATTGGCCAAATAATGGATTTCCAATTGATCTGCCAGCTCATTGATTTCCTCAGCCGACGACCAGATAGCCGGAATCACAACCATCGTCGCTGCATCAGCCGGTATTTTTTCCGACAAGTCAAGACGGAGCAGCGGCCGCGGGCGGCACAGCTTCTCAATGCCGTAATGCGTAATTGACATGACCCATTCGCTCATCGGCCAAATTGCCACAAGCAGCATACAAACCCATCCGAGCCATCCGATTCCTCTGCCAAGCCCAACCCAAGCGCCTGCTAAAATGGTTAAAATAACAAGTAAAATAACTGAACTGCTCATATATGTGCCTGCCGCCCGTTCTGAAAACATGCGTCTCATGTCAGGGCTTGTTTTGCTGCATGCCTTTAATGCGCGCAGCAATTGCTTCACCCCGGCCGGATCAAGCAGGTAGAAGGCTACAAACACAGAGCGGGGAGCTGGCTCTTTATTACTCTCATTCTGTTGCTTATAGCCATTAGCCAGCTTCACCGCTTGCTGGGCGATAAGATTTTCCGGCACCTTCAGCCTTGCTGCCAGCTCTGCTGTGCGGCTGAGCAAGGAATTGCGGCTGCTCGCATCGAGCAAGCCATAATCCTTCTGGCTTTGACGATACGTTTGGTCAGGCAGGCACAACTGTTCAGCAATACCTTGCCAGTCCATTCTTTCAATGGAGCGCATGCTCGTAATCAAGCTTCCTGCTGTCAATTGATAGGAAGCTTGCAGCTGATACTCATATGTAATGATCTGGTTTAAGTCCTCGAGCCCATTATCATATTGGCATTGCAGCCACTCTCGTACAGTTTGCGCGTCGCCTTGCCATTCCCGCAAGTGAGCAATTAAATGGACAATCCATGGACCTGACAACGGCATCTCCACCTGTGCCTCGCGCAGCTTTTGCTGTATAATCTCTGCGTTTATTTGCTCAGGCTCAATGGAAGACAACAGCTTGTCAACAGCCAGGCAAGCCTCTCTTCTTTCTTGAACAAGAGAGACTACTTCGGCTATTTGGTCCAAAAAAGCAGCTCGCAGCACAATCGGCAGCGACCATATTTCGTTAATAGTCAATACAGCAATTTCCTGATAAGCATTTACAAAAGCCAGAAAGGAGCTCTCGCTCCATACTCCGTCCACAACGGATAAATATTGCTTGCAGATGGCATGGATACGCAATTGCTCGCTAGTTTTCATATAGGGAAGATAACGCAAATTTCTCTTTTCAAGCTGCAGCTTGAGCTCCTCCGCCTGCTCCTCCAGAAATTCCGAGTTATCAAGCAGCCACTCATCTGCCGGCTGTGAGCAGATATGCGCTTCTCGATTCAAGGATAGAACAGAAGCGCGAATTTGTTCAATATGCTTTGCAACGCCTGCGTTTAAGTAACGCGGCTGTCTGCTTTTTATTTTTGGCGAATGCGATAGTGCAAGCTCATGTGCCTTACTGCTTAATGTTTGCAAATGATAAGTCATATTTTCCTCCGAGGTCACAATAATCAAGCTGTCAGAACTGCAAAAATTATTAATTGGAACAATCAAATTATTTCCATTAACATGAGCTTTTATGAATTTAATTTATTTCTTTGATATACTAAGTATACTTGATATAAAAATTATATCTGATATAATTACGTTAGAAGGCGGTGATTCCATTGAAGGTATGTCCTTATCTGCATTATTCGTTCCAGGTGCTGGGCAAGAAATGGAATGGATTAATTGTTCATTATTTGTCTTTGCAGCCAGATGGCAAAGCGCATTTTTCAGATATTAAACGGGATTTGGAAGAGATTACACCGCGTGCGCTTTCCATCAAGCTGACGGAGCTTATCGAGCTTGGCCTCATTCACAAGCAAGTAACAGCAAGCACGCCAATTGAAATTTCTTACGCGTTAACAACAAAAGGAATGGAATTAACGAAAGCTCTTGCACCTGTGCAGCAATGGGCACAGCAGTTTATGGAAGAAAAATAGACTCAGCAGTTTGTGAATGTTAAATAGGTTGGGCTTGTTTAAGAAAGTAAAAAGGGTGAGCAGTTTGTGTACGTTAAATAGGCTTGGTTCGGCTTGTTTATGGAAGTAAAAAGGCTGAGCAGTTTGTGTACGTTAAATAGGCTCAGCCTGTTTAATGAAGGAGAAAGGGTGGATATAGTATGAAAAACAATCCGATGGCTTGTGATTTAACTACAGGTATTTGTGGAGATGCGGGGGAGTCTGGCGTATTCGAGCTGGTGGATCTTAACGCGCCAGTGAAGAAGATTGATCTTTATTATGCAACCGATCCAATTTGCTCGCATTGCTGGGCGCTCGAGCCGGTTATGCGCAAATTTGTTAAGCAATACAGCAAGCATTTGAACATCCGCACAATTGCCGGCGGTTTGCTTGCAGGCTGGGACGGATTTGCTGATGTGAAGAATGGAATCGGCAAACCTAGCGATGTTGCTGGGCATTGGCGCGAGGTTGGGGCGCATTCCAGAATGCCGATTGACGGCTCAGTTTGGGAACATGATCCCATTATGTCCTCTTACCCGCCGTCAAAAGTATTTAAGGTTATCGGGCAGCAGGATGAGAAGCTTGCATCTGTATTTCTTCGCAGAGCAAGAGAGGCTGTATTTGCATTCGATCGCAATATCGGCAAGGAAGAGGTACTTATCGACATCGTTAATGGGATTGGTTTGAATGGTGAAGGTATCGTAGCCAAAGCGGGCGAGCCGGCTGCCCAGGAGCTGCTGGAGCAAGATTTCGCATTAGCTGCTTCTCTGGGTGTTCGCGGTTTCCCGACAATTATTATGGTAAATGAAGATAAAAAAGGTGTTAAAATTGTTGGGGCGCAAACGTTGGAGCATTATGCTGCCGCACTAGAGCAGGTGCTTGGAGAGAAACCAGCTGCCGAACCGATGCCAGCACTAGCAAGCCTGCTTCAAGAGGAAAAACTGTTGTTTTCCAAAGAAATTGAGACTGCTTACGATATAGACCGGGATGAAGTGCAAACCTATGCAGAGCAACAGCTGGCCGGGCTTCCTTATAAAAAGCAGGAGCTGCTGGGCGAACTGTATTATACGTTGGAAACTGCTGATTAATTTAGCGGATAGCCACTACAGCCATTGACACGCTTGATCACTGTGCTGTCCCTCTAAACATAAATAGAAACGGCGCGTCTTTGGCTAAGGATGCGCCGTTTCTCGATGAGAATTCTCCGTTCCCTTGCCCTTCTTTTTTGCTTGCCAAAGGTTGCTCGACGAATCGACATTCTGGCCAGCTAAGGGGGTTGAACCCTGACAAGTGCAACTGTTAAGGCTTGATCCTGCGAATATCGGACTGGTGAATGTCGCAAAGTATGCCAACTATAAGTAGTTTGGAGGAAGCGCCGACTGGTTGTGTATGATTTTACATATACAATTGAGGTTTTTGGAACATTTCAGCGTATTGTGTATGAATTTTCATATACATTGAGCCGTTTGGAGGAAGCTCC
>NZ_JBOZWO010000091.1:0-1570 GCF_050864975.1 Paenibacillus sp. GXUN7292
GGACAGCCCCTTCGTATTATTAGGTCAACCAGATATTACTGGTTGGCCTATTCTTTATGGTCATTCTATGATGGCGGTAGCCGGGAGAACGTGACAGCCCCTGGGGGACAACCCCGTACACAAAAACTGTTCTCTCACTACCACCGACCATCACGATTGAGCTGGTTGAGGCGCTGACCTCGTATCACAAGCGAAGCTGTGGAGTTGGAACCATTGTGGGAATAACCGGCAGATTTTATTGAAAGGAGAACTGGATGAAACCTGTTATCGGAATTGATGTAGCAAAGGGAAAGTCTGTCGTACAGTGTTTTTTAAAACGTAACCGACCCGTGGGACGAGCAGAAACCATTCTGCATACGCCTAAAGGATTTCAGCGGCTCAAGTCCTTGCTTACTGAATTAGAGCAACAGAGTGGCTTAAAGCCACAAATCATTCTTGAGCCCACGGGTCATTATCATCGTGTGCTTGTTCATTATTTACAGTGTGAAGCCTTTGAAGTCATCCTGGTGAATCCTTTGCAGGCACAGCGAGCTAGAAGGACAGGGTTGCGCAAAGTCAAAACCGATGAATCCGATGCATGGCATCTAGGCGATCTGTATTATCAGGAAGAAGATTGGCTGACTCATCCCATCCAAAAGGAAGCTTTCACAGACTTGCAGTTCTTAACGCGCCAGCATGAATTCGTTACGAGCTTGTATGTGCAGGCCAGGTTAAATATGCGAGCCCTGATTGATCAAGTTATCCCTGGCTATGAAAATGTCTTTACAGATATGTTTTCTAAAACATCTTTAAACCTGCTAGAGGTCTGTCTGTCGACTGAAGGAATTCAAGAGCAGGGGGATAACTGGCACGAGATCATTGCGGAAGCCACCCAAGCCTCCCGTTCAGATGCCTGGATGAACAAGAAGGTTGAATTGATGCGCACCGTTTGTCAAATGAATCCTGTTACCACAATGGGTTTCGGTTTGAGACAATCCCTTCTGGCTATGCTTAAGGTGCTTCGAGAGCTTCAGGAACAGCTTGTGGATTTAGAACGAGTCATTTATGAAGTTTCCCAAACGATCCCACAGGTGCAGTTGCTGGAATCGATCCCAGGAGTAGGCACCAAGCTCGCCACTGCAATAGTGGCGGAGATTGGAGATGGATCGCAGTTTAGTCATCCCAAACAAGTCGTCGCCATGGCGGGATTAGATCCAAGCGTGTTTAGTTCCGGGAAATTTACGGCAAGTGAAAACAAAATAACGAAACGCGGCTCAAAACGCTTGCGAAGAGCCGCTTATCTGGTGGTCATATGCGGATTAAGAAAGGGTTTAAATCCCCGCCTAAGAGCCTATTATGACAAGAAAAAAAGCGAGGGTAAGCCCCATAAAGTAGCCGTGATCGCTTGCGCCAACAAGGTATTACATCACGTCTACGCTATGCTTAAAAAAGGGCAACCGTTCGCTTCTTAGAGATCATTGATCCCATAAACTTCCATTCAATGGAGGTTTATTTGGTATGTTCGAATTTAGTATACCAAAAATCTTTGTCCATTAAAACGCTCTATTGACAAAGTATTAGCTGGTTTTTT
>NZ_JBOZWO010000092.1:0-1552 GCF_050864975.1 Paenibacillus sp. GXUN7292
GAACCAAGTAAAACTCGGTTGTTTCAGCGTGTGCACCGCGTTGTCTCAGCGGCGACTTTTATAATATATCACAGGCGCCTAATATAATGCAAGTGTTTTTTTAAAAAGATTTCTATACTATTTTTTCCTGCTTCTTTCTGCAGCTGTTTGATTCGAAACAATGCGCCCGTATGATTTATTTACCCCGTTCATTCGCCTCTGAAACAGCTGTCTCGCAATCCAGGCAAACAAAAAGCAAATACAAGCAATTATGAAGTCTTGTATCTGCTTTAATTGATGCACAGCATTATAATTCAACGGCTTATCTAATCCCTTATGCTTCAGCTTAATATACTTTTGCCGCTTTATATTTACTGCTATCCTTTATCATCGAAGCCTTTTTGTTTACTTTCAACAAGCTAGCATCCACTGTAGTATCAATAATGACCCACTTCCCATTCAAATACACTTCATTCCAAGCATGATACACTTTCACATAGCTGCTCTCCCCCATTACAAGCTTCGTCGGAATCTGCTGACTGCGCAGCATCGCCGCAAATAACGAAGCATAACCATAGCAAATATCCTTTTTCAATTTAAGCGTGCGGTCAATATCTGGAAGATAATCGTTGGACACATCAGCTGCAAGTTTGCTGTCATACTTAATGGTTTTATATACGAAATTATAGATAGCCCTAACCTTCTCCTCATTTGTATTCATATTTTTAGTTAATTCCTTAGCTTTAATGACTGCAGCACTCTCGCTTGTCCAATAAATATTTTGAATAGAATTTAAAAAGACAGCATTGCTGGATTTTAGTTTCAATGTTACTTCCTTATTGGCAACTCTTTTATAACTGTTGCCCGACACATGCTCAAGCACATAAACAATATACTTTCCATTACCCATCTGCAGTGGAAAGCTTTCCTTTTTTTTGCTGCCAGACAACGTATAAGTGTACCGGTCATTCCCTTTAACAATCATCAGCTTCGTTTTTATATTTTTCTGTACGGGATAAGAAATAAAAATGATACCTTGAGACAACTGCGAGCTATCCAGCCACTTCGATACCTGCGCCTCTACCCCTGCACCTCCAATTAATACGGCCAGCAAGCTCATCGTTACAAGCAGCATTACCCACTTGATCATCCGCATGAACAAACTCTCCTTTCGTTAGCTAGGCTGCCATCTATGGAAATAGTGAAGGCCCTTTAGCTTTGCGTCCCAATCTTTCGACTGGTTTGCCATTATTGGTCAAGCCTGGTACTACATCTTATTAAAAAAAGCTTGTTTTGCTATAAGCTCATCCCAATTCCAATGGATGCCTAAACCTATTTTCATACTTAATAAAACAAAAATAAACGGCTCCGCCGTCCTTTGGACAGGCGCGTTTACCGATGAATGATAAGAACAAGTTTATAGAAAAAACTTATAAGTTCTTATAACTGAACAAAATCACCTATCGGTGACCTAACTTGCCATCATCGTGTGCAAAGAACAAACGATGCGATGTTATTTGCGGTGCGGACATCCGTGACCGTTAGAACCAAAAAAGCAGTCTTTTTGTTGTGT
>NZ_JBOZWO010000093.1:0-1533 GCF_050864975.1 Paenibacillus sp. GXUN7292
CACTGGCCTTGCATAGAACCTTACATCAAACGCATTAAAAAACCATTTTTGGGTTAATGGTCAATACCTTGGAAAATTTTACAGTTTGGTTTTTGGCGAATTTGCTAATAAGTCGAGGCTCCATTATACATAGGATCATGTTACCAATAAATGTATATATGCCTTTTTTAGCTAGGTACAATCAGCATGACCGTCTCATACTCCTTGGGATGTTTGCGCGGGCGTCCCCGTTTCTTTTTCTTCTTTCTCCCTGTTGAACGTTTGGTCGGTTCACGGTTCAGCGCTATGAGAAACTGCTCCCATGTTTTGTCCATATAGTTTCGTAGAAGCTTCAGAAATACCCATAAGTGTTCGGTGGTCTCGGACTCTTTCCGCACAAGCATAACTAAGCCGTATGCGATTAGCGTTAAAAAAATCTGGTTCCATACCGCATCCGGATGATAGCTGTACAGATGGACTAGTTGCATATGTTGTTTCATCCATTTAAAGAAAAGTTCAATCATCCAACGGTGCCGATACACTTCGCAGATTTGTGAGGCAGCAAGATCCCATACATTCGTAAGCACACGATACATACGATCTTTCTCATCCACATATTCCACGAGTCGCAGACGAGTTTCCACCACCTGGTTATCATTATCTTTGAAAGTAATGATGACATCAGCATCACGCTGTACGGGTGTCCCTTCTTCAACCTCACGTTCCTCTACGATTACCGTTTTATTTCTCGTCTGGATACGGGCTACAAATTGCAGGTTATGATCAAGCCAGTGCTTATAATTAGTGTACTTAATATATCCTCGGTCCATTACATGAATAGCATCCGGATCGACAACTAGATCCAACGCCACCTCGAGGTCGGAAACACCCCGCGTGGAGCACACAATCTGGTCGGGATAGACAGTGTTGAGATCGGCGACGACTAACTTCGTGTGAATTTTTATGCCGTTGCTCTGCTTCGAACAATAGGCCCATTTGCCTGCGGATTCAGGTAACGTGAGTACAGTCGAATCAAGGATATGTAGCTTCCCAATGCCCGGAACACCTTGCTGAGGATAGCGCTGCTGTAAGCGTTCGTTAATATTTATCCATATCCTCTGCAGTTCCCATAACGGCAAGGCCCTTAGTGTGCGAGTGACTTGTGAGCCGCTAATACTTTCAAGACTGATCGCCTGTTGCAGTTTTTCGTTCGCTTGTAGAGCGAAGCTGATGTCCTGCAGATCCGTTCGACGGCTTAATTGTGCATCAATGAGCAGCTTAACGGCTTTCACAAAGGTTAGTTTTCGACGGTAATTAAAGATAGGAAAACTATCGTCAGAAATATTAAGTTGACTTAGGCATTTACAAATGACGGTTTGATCTGGTATATTACCCATACGGATTCTCCTTTTGTGAGGGAATGGGTAACATGCCTATCCTTCAACAATAGGAGATTTTTTTATGGAAATCCAGGTCGATTTCATCAATATTTTCAAAATATAGTAAATGTTTATAACTTATTTTTTTCATGTTAGGTTTGATGCAAGGCTAGTG
>NZ_JBOZWO010000094.1:0-1514 GCF_050864975.1 Paenibacillus sp. GXUN7292
CACTGGCGTTGCATCGAGCAACCTAAAAAAGAGGATATTACAATAGTTACACATGGAGTAAATTTATTACAGAACCAGTTTGTAAGTGAGGGATAAAAAGTCAGCAGAGTATTAAGCCCTAACGCGTTATCCCATTAAATGTAATATATGGTTCAGTTCGTCATTTACTCCAAGATGATTCTTGGTTTCATCGAAACCTTTGAAACTTTCGGCGGACGTCCATTTCGTTTCGGTCGTCCCCTTGAGGTCTGTTTCGGTTTCCGTGTCAAGGCAGCAATTAAGCTTTCCCACGGTCGATCTGCATAGATGCGCATCAACTGCAACAATTGCCATACTGTCTGTTTACATTGAAGTTGTAACTTTATGAGTAAACAAAGTGAATAAGCTATCAAGGCAATATACATCTGGTTCCAGATGGCTTCGACCGAGTATCCATGGGGTTTCACTAAGCGAATGTGCTGCTTTACCCATTTAAAAAACAATTCTATGTGCCAACGATTACGATAGACTTCAGCTACCTGGTAAGCGGATAAATCCCAGCGGTTGGTGACTAAGCGATACGTTCTCTCTTGATTATCTTTAAACTCAATCAAGCGCAATTTTGTTGGCAGGTCGGGCATGGTCACATCAGCGTCACGGATGAGATTTTTTTTTCGTTTAGGTAACGCTCTCTCATTCAAGATAGCAAGACGGCTGTTGGCTTTTACTCGAGCTACAAATTTAATGCGGGTTTCCACCCAGAATTGAAAATGCTTATACACCTGATAACCGCGGTCCATCACATATGTCGCATCTTTATCCACCGTAAAGTGCTTCGCTACTTCGTGATCCGCTATATCTTTGGTCGAAGCGATGATCTTCTCCGGGTACATCGTGTTGGCATCTGCGACGACAAGTGATGTGTGCATTTTGACACCGTGACTTGATTTGGAACAGTATGCCCATTTCGAAAGGATAGGTGGCAAGGTGAGCTCTGTGGAATCTAACAACTTCAGCTTGCCGATCCCGGGTGTAAGGCCGCGTTTATCTTTCGTGAGTTCCTTGATCTGATGAAGAAGCGAGAAAAAGAGCCCCTGCAGTTCATCTGTAGGCAATTGCTTCAGCTTGCGTGATAGCTGAGAAGTACTTATAGACTCTAACTCAAGCATCTCCTGAAAATCTTTATTAGCTGCAAGATGTTCTGCCATCACATAATAGGAACTTCGTTGTTCTAATTGAGCCTCGATGAACATGAGAATGGTTGAGCCCACAAACAACTTTTGAGCTCGATAATCAAGCACTTTATCGCGGGATATGTTGACATTTAACATTTTTAAACATTGACAAATGACCTTAGAATTAGGTACGTTATCCATAGAAATCTCCTTTGTTGAGGCGTTTTTTATGGATAACGCGTAGGTAACTCAACGATAGGAGATTTCTTTTGTTTTGTCCACGAAATTATATCAACAAATTACATTTATAGTAATTTGTTGAATAAAAGATTCCATGAAAAACTTGATGCAACGCCAATG
>NZ_JBOZWO010000095.1:0-1443 GCF_050864975.1 Paenibacillus sp. GXUN7292
AAAACTGGATACGAAAGATACTACATAACAAATTAGCTGTTCCATACAGGCTGTATCGGCACTGTATAGGTTTAGGATAAGCCCTCGACCGATTAGTATTCGTCAGCTCCACACATTGCTGTGCTTCCACCTCGAACCTATCAACCTCGTCGTCTTCAAGGGGTCTTACATACTGGGAAATCTCATCTTGAGGGGGGCTTCACGCTTAGATGCTTTCAGCGTTTATCCCGTCCGTACTTAGCTACCCAGCTATGCTCCTGGCGGAACAACTGGTGCACCAGCGGTACGTCCATCCCGGTCCTCTCGTACTAAGGACAGCTCCTCTCAAATTTCCTGCGCCCGCGACAGATAGGGACCGAACTGTCTCACGACGTTCTGAACCCAGCTCGCGTACCGCTTTAATGGGCGAACAGCCCAACCCTTGGGACCTACTTCAGCCCCAGGATGCGATGAGCCGACATCGAGGTGCCAAACCTCCCCGTCGATGTGGACTCTTGGGGGAGATAAGCCTGTTATCCCCAGGGTAGCTTTTATCCGTTGAGCGATGGCCCTTCCATGCGGTACCACCGGATCACTAAGCCCGACTTTCGTCCCTGCTCGACTTGTTGGTCTCGCAGTCAAGCTCCCTTATGCCTTTGCACTCTTCGAATGATTTCCAACCATTCTGAGGGAACCTTTGGGCGCCTCCGTTACTTTTTAGGAGGCGACCGCCCCAGTCAAACTGTCCACCTGACACGGTCCCTCTGCCGGATTCACGGCAGCAGGTTAGAACTTCGATACGATCAGGGTGGTATCCCAACGTCGCCTCCACACAAGCTGGCGCTCATGCTTCAAAGGCTCCCACCTATCCTGTACAGATCGTACCAAAGTCCAATATCAAGTTACAGTAAAGCTCCATGGGGTCTTTCCGTCTTGTCGCGGGTAACCTGCATCTTCACAGGTATTAAAATTTCACCGGATCTCTCGTTGAGACAGCGCCCAATTCGTTACGCCATTCGTGCGGGTCAGAACTTACCTGACAAGGAATTTCGCTACCTTAGGACCGTTATAGTTACGGCCGCCGTTTACTGGGGCTTCGGTTCATAGCTTCGGGTTACCCCTAACCACTCCCCTTAACCTTCCAGCACCGGGCAGGCGTCAGCCCGTATACTTCGCCTTACGGCTTCGCACAGACCTGTGTTTTTGCTAAACAGTCGATTGGGCCTATTCACTGCGGCCCCCTCGGGCTATTAACCCTAACGGGGCACCCCTTCTCCCTAAGTTACGGGGTCATTTTGCCGAGTTCCTTAACGAGAGTTCTTCCGAGCGCCTTCGCATACTCTGCTCGCCTACCTGTGTCGGTTTGCGGTACGGGCACCTTCGCCTGGCTAGAGGCTTTTCTTGACAGCCGGAGTACATGACCTTCGCTACTGCAATTTTCGCTCCCCATCACAGCCCAGCCTT
>NZ_JBOZWO010000096.1:0-1293 GCF_050864975.1 Paenibacillus sp. GXUN7292
TGCGCCTAGAATAAAAAGTGGACACACCCTTAACAGACAGTAGATAATACCATTAACAAATAGGAGGTGTCCACAATGGGGGAGCATCGACAACGGTATAATGAAGAGTTTAAAAGGCAGACAGTGAAATACATCCAGGAACAGACGAAGTCTGTAGCAGACATTTGTGAAGAGTTGAATATCGCTAAGAGTACCATTTACCAATGGATTTCTGAATATCGTCAGTTCGAGAATGAACCTTTGGCTGCACAAGAGAAAGTCCGTCAACTGGAGCAGCTTCTAAAAAAGCAGGAAGTAGAGAAGCTACAGCGTGAGCGTGAAAACGAAGATTTACGAGAGGAATTAGCGATTTTAAAAAAGGCGCTGCACATCTTCAGCAAACCAAGTCAGTAAGGTTTCAATTCATTGAAGATCATCGCTCCGAGTTTCGCCTGGAGAAGATGTGCAAAGTGATGGGCGTTTCCCGGAGCGGATTTTATAAATGGCTACATGCAGAGCCTAGTCAGCAAGAACTGCGTAAACTGAAAGTGATCGAGCGAATCCAGTTCCATTTCTACGATAATGAGGAACGTTATGGTAGCCCCAAAATTACTAAACTGCTGGTAGATGAAAAATACAAAATAGCTGAGCGGACCGTAAGTATTTACATGAAAGAGCAAAATCTTCGTTCCTGCGTAGCCCAGAAATTTAAAGTATGTACAACTGATTCAGATCATAACAATCCTATTGCTCCCAATTTGCTGAACCAGAATTTTAAAGTCCTCGAACCAGAAAAAGTTTGGGTTACGGACATCACCTACATTCCTTGTCGCGAGCGTAAGTTGTATCTAGCTAGTGTGATGGATCTGTGTACACGTGAGATTGTAGGGTGGCGGTTAGGCGATCGAATGACGGTGGAACTGGTGTTAGGCGCTCTTGATGATGCCTATGCGGCAAAGAAACCTAAAAAAGGACTTATTCATCACTCCGATAGAGGAACGCAATATGCTTCACACGAATACCGTGGCCGACTCGAATCCTACCAGATGACTGCGAGTATGAGCCGAAGGGGCAATTGTTACGACAATGCTTGTATAGAATCATTTCACAGTATTTTGAAAAAGGAACTTATTTATTGTAAGAAATTCAAAACACAGCAACAAAGCTACGACGAGATTTACAAATACATTGAGTTTTTCTATAACCGTAAAAGAATTCATAGCTCAATTGGTTATATGTCTCCAGTAAAATTTGCACAACGTTTCAAGAAACGAGTCTCTTAAATATGTGTCTACTTTCTTGACAGAGGTCCAG
>NZ_JBOZWO010000097.1:0-1221 GCF_050864975.1 Paenibacillus sp. GXUN7292
CTAGGTTAAGCTAGTAAGAGCGCACGGCGGATGCCTAGGCACCAGGAGCCGAAGAAGGACGTGGCGAACAACGATACCGCCTCGGGGAGCTGTAAGCAAGCATTGATCCGGGGATTTCCGAATGGGGAAACCCAGCCGTCGTAATGGGCGGTTACTCACAACTGAATCCATAGGTTGTGAAGAGGCATACCAGGGGAACTGAAACATCTAAGTACCCTGAGGAAGAGAAAACAAAAGTGATTCCGTCAGTAGCGGCGAGCGAAAGCGGATTAGCCCAAACCAAGGAGCTTGCTCCTTGGGGTTGTAGGACGTCTCACATGGAGTTACAAAGGAGTTTGTTAGGCGAAGAGGTCTGGAAAGGCCCGCTAGAAGAGGTAAAAGCCCTGTAGCCAAAAGCAAGCTCTCTCCGAGACGGATCCTGAGTACGGCGGGACACGTGAAACCCCGTCGGA
Organism: Paenibacillus sp. GXUN7292; assembly: GCF_050864975.1. Classification (NCBI taxonomy): domain Bacteria; kingdom Bacillati; phylum Bacillota; class Bacilli; order Caryophanales; family Paenibacillaceae; genus Paenibacillus; species Paenibacillus sp. GXUN7292. The sequence goes on from NZ_JBOZWO010000097.1 coordinate 453, forward strand.
ATCCGGCAGGACCATCTGCCAAGGCTAAATACTCCCTGGTGACCGATAGTGAAGCAGTACCGTGAGGGAAAGGTGAAAAGCACCGCGGGAGCGGAGTGAAAAAGAACCTGAAACCGTGCGCTTACAAGAAGTCAGAGCCCGTTAAGAGGGTGATGGCGTGCCTTTTGTAGAATGAACCGGCGAGTTACGATTACGTGCAAGGTTAAGGTGGGAAGCCGTAGCCGCAGCGAAAGCGAGTCTGAATAGGGCGAATAAGTACGTGGTCGTAGACCCGAAACCGTGTGATCTACCCCTGTCCAGGGTGAAGGTGCGGTAACACGCACTGGAGGCCCGAACCCACGTACGTTGAAAAGTACGGGGATGAGGTGGGGGTAGCGGTGAAATTCCAATCGAACTCGGAGATAGCTGGTTCTCCCCGAAATAGCTTTAGGGCTAGCCTCGAGGGAAAGTGTCGTGGAGGTAGAGCACTGATTGGGTGCGGGGCCCGCCAAGGGTTACCAAGTCTAGTCAAACTCCGAATGCCATCGACATGTTACTCGGGAGTCAGACAGTGAGTGCTAAGATCCATTGTCAAGAGGGAAACAGCCCAGATCGTCAGCTAAGGTCCCCAAGTGTGTGTTAAGTGGGAAAGGATGTGGAGTTGCACAGACAACCAGGATGTTGGCTTAGAAGCAGCCACCATTTAAAGAGTGCGTAATAGCTCACTGGTCGAGTGACTCTGCGCCGAAAATGTAACGGGGCTAAACACACCACCGAAGCTACGGCATGT
>NZ_JBOZWO010000098.1:0-1216 GCF_050864975.1 Paenibacillus sp. GXUN7292
GGTTCTGTTGCAAAGTTGAATTTATAGTATAATTTTAACAAAAAGGAGTCTTCTGTATGAACTATTTCAGATATAAACAATTTAACAAGGATGTTATCACTGTAGCCGTTGGCTACTATCTAAGATATGCATTGAGTTATCGTGATATATCTGAAATATTAAGGGGACGTGGTGTAAACGTTCATCATTCAACGGTCTACCGTTGGGTTCAAGAATATGCCCCAATTTTATATCAAATTTGGAAGAAAAAGCATAAAAAAGCTTATTACAAATGGCGTATTGATGAGACGTACATCAAAATAAAAGGAAAATGGAGCTATTTATATCGTGCCATTGATGCAGAGGGACATACATTAGATATTTGGTTGCGTAAGCAACGAGATAATCATTCAGCATATGCGTTTATCAAACGTCTCATTAAACAATTTGGTAAACCTCAAAAGGTAATTACAGATCAGGCACCTTCAACGAAGGTAGCAATAGCTAAAGTAATTAAAGCTTTTAAACTTAAACCTGACTGTCATTGTACATCGAAATATCTGAATAACCTCATTGAGCAAGATCACCGTCATATTAAAGTAAGAAAGACAAGATATCAAAGTATCAATACGGCAAAAAATACACTCAAAGGCATTGAATGTATTTACGCTCTATATAAAAAGAACCGCAGATCTCTTCAGATCTACGGATTTTCGCCATGCCACGAAATTAGGGATATGTTAGCCAGTTAAGGGAACAACGACATGATAAAATGGTAGTTAGCTATATTTTTCTAACTTTGCAACAGAACCCCTAAAAAAAATTCAAAATCTTTCAGAGAAGCTGTTAAAGGAATTTTTAAGTTCACAGATATTAACTTAGCGCGTGAGGCTAAAAATCGATTGATTCATGATTATATCGATCAACCAAAATATTCAAAAGCTTGCGCATCATTGGATGATGGATTCGAAGACGCCTTTCAATATACCGTACAAGGAAATTCCCACAATCGACTAAAGAGTACCAATCTAATTGAACGACTGAATCAAGAAGTACGCAGAAGAGAAAAGATTATTCGCATCTTCCCCAATCAAACATCAGCCAATCGCTTAATTGGAGCCGTTCTTATGGACCTACATGATGAATGGATTTATTCTTCAAGAAAATACATCAATTTTGATAAGTAGAAATGGTAAAAACATTGTATAGCATTTTACACAGGAGTCTGGACTTGACT
>NZ_JBOZWO010000099.1:0-1081 GCF_050864975.1 Paenibacillus sp. GXUN7292
TGCGTAATGGCGTAAATCGCCTGCACACCCCAGCAGACAAGCTAGCGTAATCGTGCCTAGGCCATGCACACTACGGAGTTGTTCAATGAAAGGGACTTGCTCTAAAAGGGCTTCAACCTCTAGTTGCATCTCGCTCAGTACGCGTTGCGTCTCTTCGTAAAATTGTAGCAGTCGCAGGATGTCTTGACGCGCGGCATCATTGGTGCCCGGCTTTCCGATACTACGTGCCGCAGCAGCTAGAAGCTGAGCTGCTTTTGCTCTACCACTAGCACCAGCTACACGCCGCATCCCTTGATCACGCCAACCTTCTAATACGCTGTCCACATCCAGTTGCTGCAAATCGTCAGGCAACGCAAATGCCTTTAGCGTGGCAAGAGAACGAACACCATTCCATTCTGAAAAGACGCTTCGAAACTCCGGAAAGTACAGATCAATCCAACGCACAATGCGGTTGCCTAGACTGATGGACTGTCCAGACCAATATTCGCGCGAGCTCATGACAGCTTTAATTCGCTCAAATACAGGCGCTTGCGGCGCATAATCGATGTAGTAGCCGCGACTGACCACATCGGCGATCACAAGCGCATCTTTTGGATCGTTCTTTGATGGGCTATTATCGCGGTTTTCCTTGTTGCGATGCGTGGTCACCGGGTTCACTAATACCACTTCGAGATCCTGCTTCAGCAGCCAGTCTGCGAGATTATGCCAGTAATGGCCCGTGGGCTCCATACCGATAAGGAACGAGGATTTGTTATGAGAAGAGCCCACTTCATGCATCCATTTAACCAGCTTCTCAAATCCTTCTCGCGTGTTCGTAAAACTAAGATGGCGACGTGCCAATTCCCGCCCGCGAAAATCTATCATTTGAGCCGCGTGTACGTCCTTGGCAATATCGATCCCGACTACAGCATGTTGATTGGTAATTCGTTCAATCCGTTGATTTATTGCAGCTTTTCCAGTAAACTTCATAATAAGCGCCTCCTGATAGGTTTTTAGGGCATCGACCCGTGACACCCCTATCATACGAGGCGCCCCTTTTTTTGTCCAAGTCTAAAACTTAGCACCTACAGGAATGTTTACA